>DAOVUR010000129.1 GCA_030632465.1 bacterium
CTACCTGCGAATCATTAAGCTACATGTACGGGGCACGTTTCGTATTGAGGTCATTGAGCGGCCTGTCTGGGCGTAGCCTTTTGCGAAGCCTGAAGCCGAAATGCCCCAGTCAAGCCCCATTAACCATCAACAATTAACCCCTACTCACCCAGCGTCTCAATCAGCGTCTCCAGCTTCTGGATCTTTTCAAGAATTTCATTCTTAAGAGCAACTTGACGATCTATAACATGAGATGGTGCCTTACTAACAAAGGCATGATTATTAAGCTTACCATTAACACGTTGTACATCTTGCGAAAGCTTTTCTAACTGACCAGCAAGGCGCTTTGTCTCTGCCTCAATATCAATAAGCCCTTCCAGCGGCATATAGAGTGCACCAAGATTACATAAGCCACTTGGCATAGCCTTGCCTGGCACTAACTCACTATCAACAACAATCTCTTCTGCACGCAGAAACAGCTTTAAAGAATCTTTATCATCCTTCAAAATTGCTGCCGACTCAGCTGAATTTGGCTTAATTAGATAGTTGATCTTCTGTGCTGGAGAAATTCCATAATCAGCACGAAGATTACGGCCAACACGCACAAGCTCATGCTTCTCATCAACGTAAACCGTAGAGTCAGAGTCAATCCCCGCAGCCACCATCTCGTCGTCAGCAAGTGGTTCAGGCCAAGCAGCAAGCATAATCAACTGATCGTCCGTGCCATAGCCCATGACATGCCATAGTTCTTCTGTCACAAATGGCATAATAGGATGTAACAACCTTAACGACCGTTCAAGCACATGATGCATCACCTGCAACACCTGTGCGCGCCTCGTCTCATCGTCACCATAAAATACAACTTTCGAATATTCCACATACCAATCACAAAACTTATGCCACAAAAACTCATACAATACATGGGCCGCATCATTAAAGCGACGACGCTCCAGATTACTCGCGCACTCAGCAACAGCTACATTCAGTGATGCTAATATATGCTTATCATCTGGACTAAGATTCTCAATAACAGTATCAGGCAACGCCAAATCACCATTAACCACTACTTTGCCATCAGCATCCTGCATCTGTATAAAGCGACATGCATTCCAAAGCTTAGTTGCAAAATTTCTTCCAATCTCAAACTTATCATCCGATAGATAAATATCCTGCCCCGTGGCAGTAATCATCATCAAACTGAAACGTAAAGCATCAGTACTAAACTTATCAATTATCGTTAATGGATCAATCGAGTTGCCAAGACTTTTACTCATCTTGCGACCTTTATCATCGCGTACTGTTCCATGAATATAGACACGGTCAAAAGGAATATCATCCACAAACTCAATACCAGCCATAACCATGCGTGCAACCCAGAAGAAAATAATCTCAGAACCAGTCACAAGATCATTCGTAGGATAATACTTAGCCAGATCTTCAGTCTGATCCGGCCAACCTAAAGCACTAAAAGGCCATAACCATGAGGAGAACCAAGTATCCAATACATCTTCATCCTGCCGAATATCAGTAGACGAACATGAAGGACACTTATCAGGTTGCCCTTTACTAGCCCATTCATTATCGCACTTATCACAGTAAAAAATTGGTATTCTATGCCCCCACCAGATCTGACGAGAAATACACCAGTCACGAATTCCTTCCATCCATTTCTGATACACATTACCCCAACGCGGAGGAGTAAATGTAATCTTACCAGAAGTCACAGCCTCCAAAGCAGGCTCCGCCAATGGCGCCATCTTCACAAACCACTGCGGCGAAAGACGTGGCTCAACAACTGTATCGCAACGATAACAGTGCCCAATAGAATTCTTATGATCATCAATCTTCTCGATCATGCCAGCCTCTTCAAGATCAGCAAGAATCTTTTTACGACACTCAAAACGATCCATACCAGCATAAGGCCCGGCATCTTCATTCATTGTACCATTACCATTCATCACATTAATCGGCGTGAGATCATGCCGATTCCCCATCTCAAAATCATTTGGGTCATGAGCTGGTGTTATTTTAACAATACCCGTCCCAAACTCAGGATCAACATAATCATCCTTAACAACCACAAGCTCGCGCCCTAAAATAGGTAGAAGAACAGTCTTGTCACCCAGATCACTATAGCGTTCATCATCAGGGTTGATAGCAACAGCTACATCTCCTAACAATGTTTCTGGCCTAGTTGTAGCAACTACAATATGATTATCTTCCCCTTTAACTGCATAGCGAATATAGTACATCTTACCATTAGAATCAACATGCTCACTCTCCTCATCAGACAGAGCCGTATGACAACGAGGACACCAATTAATAATGTAATTCCCACGGTAGATAAGATCCTTCTCGTAAAGCTTAACAAATACATCAGCCACAGCCTCGCTAAGACCTTCATCCATAGTAAAACGCTCACGCTCCCAATCACAGGAAGCACCAAGCTTCTTCAGCTGCCGGATAATCGTTCCACCATACTCTTCACGCCAATCCCAAACTTTTTTAATAAAATCTTCGCGCCCTAAATCTTCTCTAGTCTTACCCTCTTTCTTTAAGGCTCGTTCCACAACATTCTGTGTTGCAATACCAGCATGATCAGTACCTGGAACCCATACCGTATTGAATCCGCGCATACGATGCCACCGCACTAAAATATCCTGAATAGTAATATTAAGAGCATGACCCATATGCAAAATACCCGTTACATTTGGTGGCGGTATCATAATACTATAAGATTCACCATCAGCTGTAGCGTCACCACTAAAAGCCTTCCGCTCCAACCAAGTACTATACCACTTATCCTCTACTATTTTCGGATCGTAATGTTTTTCCATAAATTAAACCTTCTGTAGCTATCTCACCTGTATCTATATATTTACTACTTAAAACGCCGTAGGCACAATAACCTGCCCGCATTGCTTCGCAAAGCGATGCAGGCGGGTTATTCATTGTTCATTATTCACTATTTTTTTTGTTCATCTCTAAACAGTTTATACTCCACACTATCAACAAGTGCTTCCCAAGATGCTTCAATCAAGTTATCAGAAACACCAACAGTACCCCACACCTCTTGACCATCACCAGACTCAATCAGAACCTGAGTTATAGCCGCTGTAGCCTCTTGTGGATCAAGAATACGGACCCTAAAGTCTCTAAGAGCCACATCAGCTATACTAGGGTAAAATCTTGTGAGAGCTTTACGTAAAGCATGATTCAACGCGTCAACAGGACCATCACCCTCAGCAACAGTATGTTCAACATCATCGCCAACACGAACCTTAATCGCAGCCTGCGTGACACATGACTCATCTTTATTACGCTTATCAATAATAACCCTGAACCCTTCAAGATCGAAAAATGATTTATGCTTCTTAAGCACCTTCTGAATAAGAATCTTAAAAGAGGCATCAGCAGACTCAAATGAGTATCCCTTTGCTTCCATCTCTTTTAGTGATGCCAATATCTCTTTAGCACCCTCTTCACTCTCTTTACGACCAATACCTAGCTCAACGGCTTTCAGAAGCACATTACTACCGCCAGACAATTCAGAAACAAGAATATGACGTTCATTTCCAACCAAATCAGGCGGAATATGCTCAAAAGTATGCGAGTTCTTCTTAACCGCATTAACATGTGCCCCACCCTTATGAGCAAATGCACTCTTTCCAACATAGGGCAGCTTAGAATCATGCCGGAAGTTCACCAAATCATCAACATGCAACGAGACATCACGCATCTCCTTCAACTTACCTTTAGGTAGGCATGATTTTCCCAACTTAAGTTCTAATGTTGGAATCAATGTGCAGAGACTAGAATTACCACAACGCTCGCCATAACCATTAATTGTACCCTGCACATGAGTAGCACCAGCACGAATAGATTCCACAGCATTAGCAACCGCCATGCCGCTATCATTGTGCGTATGAATCCCTATAACTCCACCCACTGCACTTATAACTGACTCTGTTATCTCATATATTTCGTGCGGCATAGTACCGCCATTTGTATCACACAATACGCAAGCGTCCGCTCCCGCAGAAACCGCCGACTCCAAAGCCTTTATCGCAAACTCAGGATCATCTTTATATCCATCAAAGAAATGTTCAGCATCAAAAAAAACTTCACGCCCATTATCCTTAAGATAAGCAACCGTATCATATATCATTGCCATATTCTCTTCAACTGATGTGCGCAAAACCTCTTCAACGTGCATCTTCCATGTTTTACCAAAAATAGTAACCGTAGGTGTGCCAGCTTTTATAAGACTCGTCGAAAACATATCATCCTGCACCCTTTTATTAGCACGTCTAGTGCTACCAAAAGCAGCAACCTTAGAATGCTTAAGTTCCATCTTCTTAACAGCCGCAAAAAAGTCCATATCTTTCTGATTCGATCCAGCAAATCCACCTTCAATATAATCGATACCAAATTCATCAAGACGCTTAACAAAATTTAACTTACCAGCCGCAGAAAACGATATTCCCTCACCCTGCGCACCATCACGTAATGTTGTGTCGTATACCCATACTTTATCTTTGTTCATAACATTTCTCTCTTTTAAAAAACGCATCATACATTGCACGAATAGCACGTTCTCTATCAGCTTCTTTAACACCAAACATAACACTAATCTCGGATGACCCCTGATTGATCATCTCAATATTAACGCCTTTATCAGCCAGTGCGCCGACAGCTTTTGCAACCAAGCCAACAGAATAACGCATACCTTCACCAACAATCATAACCAGAGCCAACCCATGCTCAATCTCAATATCATCCACATCGAGCTCACTCTGTATGCGCTTAACAATATGTGCCTCACGTTCAGCACTAAGATTTTCCGCTTTGACAATAACGGACATATCATCAATACCAGAAGGAGTATGCTCATAAGAAACTCCCTCTTCTTCAAATATCTGCAATAACCGGCGTCCAAATCCTATCTCTCGATTCAAAAGATATTTACGCACATAAATTGTAGAAAAACCACCACTACTCGCAATGCCAACCACACGCCCTGACTTATATTCCCGCTCCGGCAATACCAATGTACCAGGAGCCTCAGGATTATTTGTGTTTCGAATACATATATGAATACCTGCATCTACAGCCGGCTGGATAGCCTCATCATGTAGCACACCAAAACCAGCGTAAGAGAGCTCGCGCATTTCACGGAAAGTCAACTCTTTGACTGGTGCAGGATCATCTACAATCCCTGGGTCTGCACATAAAACAGAATCTACATCAGTAAAATTTTCATACAGTTCAGCATTCACCGCTGCCGACAAAACAGCTCCAGTAATATCAGAGCCGCCGCGCGGGAACGTAACAATATCACCATCTTTCGTATATCCAAAAAATCCCGGAAATACCGTAACGTCTTTACGGTCACTTATCGCAGCTAACTTCTTATATGACTCTGGTAATATCTGCGCATTCCCGTGCTCTTCACTTAAAAGCAAACCGCCGTCACCAGGATTAAGATACGTTGCCGGCACACCGCGGCTAGTCAAGGCAGCTGCTACTAGACGTGCAGAATTAGCCTCACCTGCAGCCTTCATACCACACATAAAACGCTCCGGATGACTAATATCAGCGGCTAGGCAAGCCTTAAGGTTATCAGTGATGTCAACGACAACAGCAGCAGCTACATCAAGATCACTTGCCATACAGGCAAAACGATCAACAATCAAAGCAAGCGCTTCATCAGTAGCTTCGCCACGCAACTTTTTATTAGCACAATTAATCAA
>DAOVUR010000146.1 GCA_030632465.1 bacterium
GCGAACATATGGAATCAGCAGATAATATTATTGTCTCGAAGGATAGGTTGACTGTGTTGATCGGTGTAAGTGATTTGGTAGTGGTACAATCAAAGCACGCTACGTTAATCTGCCCGAAAGATAAAGTCGAAGATATCAAAGCTATGGTGAAGCAGTTGCACGAACGTGGTATTTACGAAGAATTACTGTAAATCCGCGCTCCGACGCTGATTCAAGTAGATCGGCGCTCCGACGCTGATCAGAACAGCTTTGGAAAGCTGTTTCACTAAAAGATTAGAACAGCTACGGAGAGCTGTTTTACTGGGAAACAGGACAAAGGCAAGTATTATGGTTGAAACGTTAAGTTATAGAAGCCGGAATCTACCGCATTGGATTGTGGCGGACAAATCGTTTTTTGTTACGGTTCGTCAAAAAGGTACGTTATCGCCTGATATGATGAAATGTTTACGTGATGAACGTGAAAATGCACAGGTAAATAATTTGAGTCATGAAGACATCGAGAAAATGAATCGACAGCATTTCAACCATATTGAGTCAATATTAGACTCATACGATCCGAATTCTGCAGCACTTCTCAGGCCGGGGGTCCCCGAAGTTATTCTTGAGTCAATCCGCTGGCTGGAAACTAAGCGCGAATGGAAAATTTATGCAGCTGTAATCATGCCTAGTCATATTCATATGTTGATACGTAATAAGGGAGGACACAGCGACTCACTGAATGAAGATATCGGCAAGGTAAAAAGGTTTTCTGCAACGCGTATTAATAGTCTTCTTGAAATGCGAGGTAACTTTTGGCAGAGTGAAAATTTTGATCATTGGTGCCGTTCTCCTGAGAGCTTTGATAAACATTACGCTTATATTATAAATAATCCTGTGAAAGCTGGATTAGTTAAAAATGCCGATGATTGGCCATGGCAGATTAACGGAAAGTAAATCAGCGCTCCGACGCTGAACAGGACAGCTTTGGAAAGCTGTTTTACTGGAGGAATAGAACAGCTACGGAGAGCTGTTTTACTGAAAGATTAGAACAGCTACGGAGAGCTGTTTTACTGGAGGAATAGAACAGCTTTGGAAAGCTGTTTTACTGAAAAGGAACATTATGCAACGAATAATAGGTGTAGATTATGGAGAACGGCGCATGGGGCTGGCTATTAGCGATCCTCTTGGTATGTTTGCAACTCCATTACGAACAGTGCATGTGAAATCACCTAAGCAGTCATGCGAGGAGTTGATTAAGGCTATTGCTGAAGTTGATGCTGGGTTAATAGTGATCGGGATGCCTTATAATATGAATGGCTCAAAAGGTGAGATGGCGGAGAAAGTTGATAAATTTATCGAGAGGGTTCAGTTGGTGACTGACTTGCCGATCAAGACTGTTGATGAGCGTCTAAGTTCTATGCTTGTTGAAAAAGTTTTGATTGAGGCTGATATGCGGCGTGACAAACGTAAGAATGTTATTGATAAGTTAGCGGCACAAGTTATTTTGCAATCGTATATGGATAGTCAGCTGTGAAAAGATATTCTATTGATATATCGTATGATGGTACTGTTTATGCTGGCTGGCAGGTTCAACCAACTGATCTGTCTGTGCAGGAAGTGATCGAGAAGGTGTTGCTTAAACTTACAAGTGAGACTATTAAGATTCATGGTAGCGGTCGCACTGATCAGGGGGTGCATGCGAAAAGACAGGTTGCACATTTTGATCTAGAGAAAGAGTGGGTGCCGCGACGGTTGTATGCTGCTATCAATGCTCTGTTGCCGCCTGACATACGTGTTCTGAAGGTACGGAACGTTAGGAGTAATTTTCATGCACGTAGCACGGCTAAGTCAAAGGAATATCGCTATTTTATCTGGAACGCCCAGAGCATATCACCATTCGACAGACTATATAAGACTGAGATTAGTCGTAAGTTAGATATCAAGCGAATGCGTGCCGCCGCTAAATTGCTAGAAGGCAAACATGATTTTGCGGCATTTACAGCGAGCTCCAAGACAACAATTAAAAGTACTGTGCGCACTATATTTTCGTTGGAAGTGAAAGCTAAAGGTAACAATATTATTATTATAGCCAAGGGTAGCGGCTTTCTCTATAAGATGGTTAGAAGCCTTGTAGGCTGGCTAATTGAAGTAGGGGACGGTTCTGCTGATCCCGAGGATACAACAGAAGTACTTGCATCATGTAAACGAACATCGCGAGTGCCAACAGCTAAAGCAAAAGGATTATTCTTATGGAAAGTGAATTACTAACTTCTATTGACTGGAGCTTCGTGCTTTTTGTCGCACACTATATATCTGAATGGATTATACGAATTGTGATGTTATTGGTTGTTCCACAGCGGCGGCGGCCTACATCAGCATTAGCTTGGTTGATGGTTATATTTTTACAGCCGTGGATAGGACTTATCATTTATCTGCTTTTTGGTGCTCAACGAGTAAACGAGAAACGACGTATCAAGCTTGATGAACTGCATGAATTTCTCTATGACGGTGAAAGGAAACTAAAGGATGGCTCAGATATCACTACTCCTAACTTGGGAGAGAAGGGGCAGAAAATATCTGAATTTGTTCAAACCTTGGGGTCAATGCCGCCCGTGGGTGGTAATACATCGCAACTGTTGCCGGATGCTCAGGAGTTTTATGATCTTTTGGTGGAAGATATCAATAATGCCAAAACGACTGTACACATGCTTTTTTATATTTTTAACGATGATGTCGTTGGGCAGCGTATAGCTGACGCCTTGGCTGAAGCAGTAAAGCGCGGTGTGACTTGTCGTGTTTTGGTGGATAGCATGGGTTCTAAGGAGATGCTGAAGAAGCTTGCTCCTGAAATGCGTAAAAATGGTGTTCAGGTTCGTGATGCACTGCCAGTGAAGTCGAAAAGCCGTTTTGTTGGTCGTGTTGATATGCGTAACCACAGGAAGATCATTGTTATTGATGGTGTATTGGGATATACGGGATCGCAAAACATAACTGATCCTAGTTATGGGCATGTTGACTTAGTATGGCATGATGTAATGATGCGTTTGACGGGTGTTATTATGCTGGAGCTACAGTTTCTCTTTATTAGCGACTGGTATATGGAAACTGATGAGAATCTACGCGAAGATGCAATATTTTCGGTGTCTAAGGAAACAGGTTCTGCAGATCTACAAATTCTTCCTAGTGGCCCCATTTATGATCAGGAGAATTACCAAAGCCTAGTGGTTAGTATGTTTTACTATGCTCATACACGCGTTATAATAACTACTCCCTATCTTGTTCCTGACGAAGTCTTTATGCAGGCAGTTCAGTCGGCCTGCACTCGTGGCGTGGAAGTTATAATTATCTGTCCGAAAAAGACTGATCAGGCGATGCCTACGCTTGCGGCCCGTAGTTATTACGAAATGTTGTTGGGGTATGGTGTGAAAATATATCTGCATACGGACGGTTTATTGCATGCGAAAACGATGACCATTGATGGGGAGTATGGACTCTTTGGCTCTAGTAATTTTGATATCAGGTCTTTTGCCATCAACTTTGAGGTTAATATGGTCATTTATGATAATAAAACTAATAGTGACTTAGTTGCACTACAGGAACGATATCTTGGTGAGGCAACTGAGCTTACTGCCGAAGAGTGGAGTCAACGTAGCAATCACGTTAAACTATTCCAGAGTCTTGCCCGTTTGGTTAGCCCAATGTTGTAGGGTATTGGCCGCGTTATTTTTTCTTTAAGAGTATAAAGAGAAAGATGGGGGCGCCAAGTACGGCTGTTATGATTCCTACGGGCAGTTCTGTTGGAGCTAAGATTGTACGAGCTACGCCATCACAGACTGCCAATGTTGCGCCACCTAGTAGAAATGAAGCTGGTAATACTAGTCGGTGATCGGCACCACTTAGGCGTCGCACTACGTGTGGAATAATCATGCCGATGAATCCGATGGGACCAGTTATTGCCACTGCGGCAGCGGTTGTGATGCCGGCGCCTACAAAGGTTATAAGTTGAGTACGTTGAACATCAACACCATGACCCATTGCCATATCTTCGCCTAGCGCCATGTGGTTGTAGTTGCGTGAACAGCTCATCAACAACCATAGTCCTGGAACTGAGAGGATAATTAACGATAGTAATTCGCGATACCCAATCACATCAACGCCACCAATCATCCAGCGATGAATGGAAAGGAATTCGTAAGGTGAAACGAAGTAGGTGATGAGCATAATGATTCCACCGAATAGAATACTTAATGTTATGCCGCACAGTAATAATACGTGCGTGGCTATTCCGCCTTGTTTGCGTGAGAAGCTATAAACTAACGCTATAACTAATGCGGCGCCTATTAATGCAAATAGCTGTGTTGTGTTAAGAGGGAGAAAGGCAATGGTAAAGGCTGGTAACATACTAGCTAGAAACGCACCTAATGATGCACCGCCAGCTACACCTAATGTCCATGGCTCTGCAAGCGGATTACGAAACAGGATCTGTAGTGATGCGCCTGCCATAGCAAGAGCGCCGCCGACAATGAGTCCTACTGCTACACGAGGTATACGCTGCATAAAGAATATTAGTACGCTGATGTTCTCTCGGTCTTGTAGGTTACCGAATACATCGGAAAAAGATATTGATTCGGAGCCGATCCATGGTAGTGCAATTGCTGCTATGGCAAAAATAGCAATATATCCCCATATATTAATCTTATGTTTCATTACCGGCTCCTTCTTTATGAGAGACGCGATTTTCTGAAACGCCTGATATTGCTGGGATTATAATGGGGCGATCGACCGTGGGGTGTTGCTGTACTAATATGTCTTTTCCATATAATGACTGCATAATGTCGGTGGTTATAATCTTGTTGGGTGTTCCATCAGCTTTGATAGCACCGTTTTTAAGAATTATAATTCGATCACAAAACAGGGAGGCGAGGTTGATGTCATGTGTAACGATAACAATACCAGGGCCGTCTTGCGCTAAGGATGAAAGAAGCTTGAATATACCAGATGCATGATGTAGATCTAGTCCGCTTGTTGGTTCGTCTAGTAGCATCAGTTGCGGCTGCTGCGCAAGGACTGAGGCAATAAGAGCCCGTCTGCGTTCACCGCCAGATAAGTGGGAAAGTATACGATTGTGATACTTGGTGAGTCCTACTGTTTTGATTGCAGCACTGACTATATCTGCATCATTGCTGTTAACAGCAACAAGGCCTTTTTGATGTGCATAGCGCCCCATCTGTATAACATCATCTACAGTGTAATCATAAAGGGTGGGGGACTCTTGCGGTAA
>DAOVUR010000062.1 GCA_030632465.1 bacterium
GGCTGAGAAAAAGGGGAGCTTGAGTGATTAAAGGAAAACAACAGTATTATTTTTCTCGGTTTTTCTCCCTAACTCTAGAGAGTGAAACGAACGGTTGTAAAAGGAGAAAATGAATAATCCATTAGTAACAGTTGTAGTACCAACTTATAATCGTGCATCTTTGATTGTGGATGCGCTTGCTAGTGTATATGAACAGACATATAGACCACTTCAACTGATAGTGGTTGATGATGGCTCTACCGATGATTCAAGCTCTGTAGTTTCTTCTTGGATTACTGGACATGCGCAAATTGAAAACTTTTCCGTAAAATATATCTATCAAGATAATCAGGGTGGAAATGTTGCTCGGAACCGCGGGATAACTGAGGCAGCTGGTGAATATGTGGCATTTTTAGATAGTGATGATTTGTGGCATGATAACAAGCTTCAGCTTCAGATGGAACTGTTTCGTGATGTTCCTGAGGTTGGTGGTGTCTATTGTGGAATTCGGCATATTAAGCTTGCGTCAGGAGAAGTATTAGCGCTAGCAAAACGCAGATATCCTTCAGGTAAACTTCTGGATAGTCTTTTAGTGCATGATGTAACAGCACCAACATCAACTTATGTTATTCGGAAAGATGTTTTTGAAAAAGTTGGTAGTTTTGATGAGGAGTTACAGGCTCGTCAAGATTGGGATATGTGGATACGGTTAGCAACTGCCTATGAAATAGGAGTTGTCCCTGAAGTGTTGGTGGATTATCGTGAGCACGCAGGTGTACGCACTGCAACAGATCCGCAAAAAGAGATTACTGCCTACAAAATAATTATGGAAAAATATTCTACTTTGCGTGATAACTGTTCACTTGCTGTACGACAGTCGGCCAAGTCAGCTTTTTATAGAAGAATGGGGAGAGTACATTTTCACCATAAAATCTCGAATATAAAAGCTATTGGATATTATTTGAGGGCGATTATCTCTTGGCCGTCTGCGTTTGATAATTATGCTGCTTTGTTCGGCATGATGTTGCCTGCCTCGGTACGACCGAAGCTACATAAGATATGGAATCATCTTTTTGGAGCAACACGATTAGCTGTACGGAGCCATTAGTTTATCTTTGTTCCGATATTCTTTATTCTGGATTGCAAGAAAGAGTGCATTGTAATAAAGTGTAACAATGGTTGCTGATACTTCTATAAATGTTGCTTATTTTTCTAATCAATTTGCTGCGGCAAACGGACATGGTATTGCGCATTATGCACATCGTGTGTATGAGGGGTTAAAGGCCGAGCATGCTGATATAAATATTATCCCTGTTGCTACGTGGAGTAATCGAGCGTCAGAAGCTAAGCAAAGATTGCAGGATGATACAGGTCTGCTGTTGCTTCCGTGGGGGCGTAAGCTGACACCTCTATCATGGACATTCTGGAATTCACCACCGATAGAATCTTGGGTGAAAGAACCGATTGATATCACGCATATTGTATCGCTTGGCTTTCCTGTGGCTACTAAAAAGAAGCTGGTGGTGACAGTTCATGATATAGGACCATTAACACATCCTGAATATTTTTATGATAATCCGTGGCTCTTTAAGCGTAGTTTTGATCATATGGTTAAGTATGCGGATACTATTATCTGCGTATCGCAGGCAACGGCGGACGAAGTAATTGGATACGCCGGTGCGGGATTAGCTGATAGAATCCATGTTGTGCATGAAGGTGTCGATATCTCCTGTTACGAAAATGATCCTATTGATATATATGGCGCAGGCATGGAGGATATGCCACCCGAAGATGTCCCGTTCTTTATGGCGGCAGGTGCTATTAGCCCTCGGAAGAATATAACTAGAGCGCTAGAAGCATTTGCTACGATAAAAGATTCTATACCGCACCATTTTGTGTTAGCTGGCGGTAAGGGGTGGAAAGAGGGAGATGTAGTAGGGCTTATAAGTAAGTTAGGGCTAACAGAGCGTGTGCATTTGTTGGGATATAGATCTGACGTGCAACTGCAGGCTCTCTATAAAGCAGCTTCTTTCTATCTGCACGTGTCACTATTTGAAGGCTTTGGCTTGACTGTGTTAGAGGCAATGGCGGCCGGCTGTCCTGTGATAACATCGAATATATCATCATTGCCAGAAGTTGCTGGTGATGCAGCGCTGTTGGTGGATCCTTTATCTGTAGAGGAGATTGCTGGCGCCATAGAATGTTTTTCTCTAAATGGCGAACAACGAAAAGAGTATACTCGAAAAGGGCGCAGTCGTGTTGGTGAGTTTAGTTGGTCTGATACTGCTAATAAAGTTGCTGATGTTTATCGAGGATTAGTGTAATGACGATTCATCATATTATAAACGAGCTACCGCTTGATATGGGGGGCGCAGAAAAGATTACCTCTCTGCTTCACGAGGGCTTATTGGAAAAAGAAATTAGCTCACGACTGGTTTCTCTGGCAGGTATTAGTTCTTTGGGTGCTAAAACTCCATACAGTATAGAGTCTTTTATGAATGTTTATAGTTACATTAAGAATAACTGTAAAATGGACGATATTATTCATGCGCACCTTTTTCCGACAATGTTATATGTTTCGCTTGCTGTTAGAATGTTAAGGTGGCGTGGCAACGTAGTTTGTACTGAACATAGTACGCATAATCGACGACGTGGTTCGTTTTTTGGCAAGATTATTGATTGGCAGACTTATCGTGGATATAAAAAAATATTTTGTATCAGCTCTGCTACAAGAGATGCGTTGCAGGACTGGATGCCAAGCATGGCGGATAAATGCTTGGTAATAGAAAATGGCGCGGAGCTACCCTTTGATACCTTTACGCCACGAGAGAATCATAGGAAGCTTATTATAGCATCGGTAGGTAGATTGCATAAGATAAAGAATTATGAGACTGCATTAAAAGCTCTTGCTAGTCTTGACGATCTTGATTTTGAATATCACATAGCAGGAACTGGTGTAGAGGAAAAACATTTACGAGAAATGTCTATTCAGTTGGGGTTAAAGGATAAAGTAAAGTTTCGTGGTTATGTAGAGGATATTGCAAGTTTTCTGCAGCAGGCAGATGTTTTTATTATCACATCACGCTGGGAAGGTTTCGGGTTGGCTGCAGTTGAAGCAATGAATGCGGGGCTACCGGTAATTGCTAGTGATGTGCCGGGACTTAGTGAGATTACTGATTCTGAACCTAAATGCTCCATTATGGTTTCTCCAGAGAAACCGGCTGAGATTACTGATGCTGTGATGCAGTTACTAGATCGGGACAGGCGGATAGAGCTTGGAAAGAGTGCTTTCGAACGCTCGCTCTTATTCTCAAAAGAACGTATGATTGATAGTTATATTGCTGAATACAAAAAGATATTTTCACAACCGCTATGCTAGAGGGCCTACGGCTGAGGAAAGGGGAGCTTATATGATTAAGGGAAAAATAATAGAACTCTCGATTTTTCTCCCTAACTCAAGAGAGTGAAGCGAACGGTTGTAGAAAAAGTTTTACAACCGCTGCGCTAGAGAGCCTGCGGCTGAGGAAAGGGGAGCTTGTATGATTAAGGGAAATAACAAGAAGTACTCTCAGTTTTTCTCCCTAACTCTAGAGAGTGAAGCGAACGGTTGTGAAAAGAATATTTTATTATGAAAATTATACTATTTGCAAATACAGATTGGTACTTATACAACTTTAGGCGTGCCTTAGCGGATGCGATTATAGCTAACGGGCATCAAGTGATTCTGGTTTCGCCAGCCGGAAAGTATAGCTCACGATTTATTGAACAGGGGTATGACTGGCGGGAGCTGGATTTTTCTGGTGGTAGTAAATCAGTTTTTGGGCAGTATCGTCTGTTTTGTGATATTCAAAAGTTATACCGTCAAGAAAAACCAGACCTTGTGCACCATTTCACGATCAAGTGTGTGCTTTTTGGTGGGCTTGCTTCCCGTTTGCAAAAGATTCCCGCCATTCAAGCTATTACTGGGCTTGGTCATATATTTACGGACAGTTCATTAATTACAACTATTATACGACTACCGGTAAAAGTGTTATATAGGTTTGTCTGCCGCCATAAACTTGCATCGGTAATCTTTCAGAATGAAGAAGATATGAGATTCTTTATTCATGCTGGTTTAGTTGATAAAGATAAAGCTACTCTTATTCGAGGCTCAGGTGCTGATTGTGACAAATTTTGCCCTAGCGATCAACCACGTGAACCTGGACCATGTCGATTACTGTTTGCTTCTAGGCTACTGAAGGAAAAGGGTGTATGGGAGTTAGTAGATGCAGTTAAGCAGTTGCATGTAGAGAATCAGGAAGTTGAGCTATTGCTTGCAGGCGAGATTTTTCCAGAAAACCCATCTTCGTTGACCGCTAAAGAGGTAGATGCTATTTCTGATATTGATGGTGTTACTCTTCTTGGCCATATAGATGATATGCAAACATTATTTCAGCGAATTGATATTGTGGTTCTGCCCTCTTATAAAGAAGGAACGCCTCGTGTATTACTTGAAGCTGGCGCGAGTGGCAAGCCGTTAATAGCAACTGATATTGCGGGTTGCCGTGGCGTGGTTGTTCCTGGCGAAAATGGAGAGCTTGTGCCTGTAGGTGATGTTGAGGCATTGAAGAATGCGATTATTAAACTTCTGGATACAAAACTTCAAAAATGCTATGGTAAAAGAAGTCGCGAGATTATAGTTGCGCAGTTTGATGAGGAAATAGTGATAAAACGAACAATGGAACTCTATAAGAATAAGATTCATAATAAAAATTAAGTAATAAGGCTGAGAACTACGGACTTTTAGCCGTGGACTTTTTTCACTACATGAATATATTTGCTAAATACTTTTTAGTTCTTTTTGGTGCAGGGGTGTTGACCTATGTTCTTACGCCACTGTTCAGGAAATTCGCATGGAGTATTGGGTTAATAGCTGAGCCTGGCGGTCGACGTATTCATGCTAAGTCTACGCCATTGACTGGCGGGATTGCGCTTTTTCTTGGCATGCACTTGGCGTGTATACCTATCTTCTGCTGTTCCTATTGGGGTGAACTAGATGGGCATATGAATGTTCATTGGTGGTTTGTGCTGCTGGCTTTATCATCAGTTCTGCTGTTACTCGGTATATTAGATGATAAGTTGGAGTTACGAGCATCTATTAAATTTATTGGGCAGGTAGCAGTAGCGGTAGCGGCGTATTTCTCTGGAGTGCATATTGGGACATTATCAGGAATTGAGCTACATCCTGTTCTTGATATGTTACTTACAGTATTCTGGTTTGTGGGCTTCATGAATGCCTTTAATCTGATTGACGGCATGGATGGCTTGGCTGCTGGATTAGGGGCTATTGCTGCCACAGGAATGGCCGCCATCTTTATTTATCGAGGATATCCTTCGAATACATTAATAATGTTGGCTTTAACAGGTAGCTGTTTGGCTTTTCTGCGTTATAACTTTTCTCCAGCTACAATATTCCTTGGCGACTCTGGTAGTATGTTTATAGGATTTACGTTGGCATTTGTTGCTTTGTTGACAAACTCAAAAAGTACAACGCTGGCGGCAATTGGAATCCCAATGTTAGCCATAGGAGTCCCGATTCTAGATACTTTGCTTGCTGTATGGAGGAGATCTATTCGTGCACGTTTATCTGATGGGGGTGATGAAGGAAAAATATCAAAAGGTGATCGTGATCACCTTCATCATCGATTGGCGCGTCGTGGTTTCACGCAACGAAGAGTTGTGCTTGGTCTCTATATATTGAACCTCGCCTTTGTGTTGGTTGGCGTTTCGCTTACGGTATTTAAATCGCATTCACTAGGAATTTTATTAATAGCATTTGTGGCGGGAACTTATGTACTAGTTAGACACTTGGCTTATGTGGAGTTCCGTGATAGTGGTAAACTGTTGGCAGAGGGTATGTCACGGTCTATATCAAGAATTGTGGCAGTTATTATCTATATACCGCTCGATATTATCATTATGATGGTTCTCTCATTGGTAGCAGTTATAGTTTCACATCCTCAAGAAGTTTTTGCGTGGAATAGAATAAAGCATCTTTGGATTCATCATCTGCCTCTATATGTGGCTGTGCCATTTTTGATTCTCTGTGTAGGTAGGACATATCGCACTGTATGGAGCAAGGCGCGAGTAACAGAATATGTAAGGTTATCGCTTGAACTGCTCGCTGGTATACTGGTTGCTTTTGGTATATATAGCTTTTTTGATAGTACACATATTGGTCGTCATTTTCTATCTATGCTTATATATGTGACTTTGCTAATCCCTTCTCTAGTTATTTTAAGAGCCTTATGGCGCATTGTGCAGGATGTTATGCGCTGGTTAAATCCTAAAGGGATGGGGGAACATTCTACGCCACTGCGCACGATTGTTATCGGTGCTGATAAAGAGTGTATTCTTTATCTTAACGCTAATGCAGGAAACCGTTATAGCAATAAATCTTTGATTCAGGTTATAACCATATTGGATGAAGACTCTAATCTGCATCGTCGTTATGTTCATGGAATAAGGGTTAGAGGTGGCTTAAATATTCTTCGTGAGACGATTCATCAAGAAAAGATTAAGCAGATCGTGATTACGATCGACCTAGATGATGAACAGCAGGCTCTGTTGATGGCTATTGCTAAGGAGGAGAATGTGCCGCTAATACGATCCAGAATGGTATTGGAAGAATTGTAGAAGGTTGAGGGGGAAGGGTGAGTGATAATCGTAAATATAGCATACTCTTCTTGTGTGCCCGTCCTATTGGCACTGTTGAGAAATCTATATGTGCATCCGCCCTAGTTGATCTTGACTGGCAAGAGCTTATTGTGCTGGCGAAACAGCAAGGGATGATGTCACTTCTTTATGGACATCTTAAGTATCATGAACTGCTTGATGCAATCCCTGATTTTGCGCAAGAAGCACTGCACCGTTTCTTTATTCTAAATGTTGCTCGTAATGAACGATTACAGAAACTATTACTGCAAGTGTTGGCTATTCTGAAATCCGCAAAAATTGATGTTACACCGATAAAAGGTCTTATTCTTGCCAAAGAGCTTTATGGTGATATCGCTTGGCGAACCATGGAGGATTTGGATTTTCTTGTACCATTGCCCGACATGTTGTCGGCCCGCGAAGAGCTCCTAAAGAATGGGTTTATTGATAGCCTAGATATTAGGGATTCTGATATAGAACAATATATAAATGCGGGATGGGATCTATCTTTTCTGCATCAAGATTCTGGTATGCTTGTTCAGATTGGGGCAGGGATATCACCTCGCTACATGGGATTTAATAAGTTTGGGCCAGAGTTGTTTACTGATCAGCGAGAAATAATTTTATCAGATACGCCTGTAGCAACACTTTCTCCTGAGGCTCAATTTATACTTCTTTCTATACATGGTACCAAGCATTACTGGAACCGTGTGGCATGGCTATCTGATCTTGGTGCATTACTGTGCCGCTATCCTGATCTTGATTTAGTGAGGATTGAGAGGTTATCACGAGATATGGGAATATG
This sequence comes from bacterium, assembly GCA_030632465.1. Taxonomy (GTDB): domain Bacteria; phylum Verrucomicrobiota; class Kiritimatiellia; order UBA8416; family CAMZLY01; genus CAMZLY01. The sequence continues at coordinate 7,478 of DAOVUR010000062.1, forward strand.
GCGGATGATTCTTATATCTTTTTATCTTAATAATATACTTCTTGGCACAGAGCTACCGTCGACAATTGAAGTGGCGTTAACGCAAGATAGCCACGCAAGAAAGCTTGCCGAACGTATGGCGGTACGTGTCTCAATGTTTGAGCCCCTCACAAGTAGACAATATCGTCATTTCTATATCATGACATTAGATAGATTAATGGCTCGTATGCGGTACTTAGTGGATCTCACTTTTTCGCCCACTTTTAATGATTGGAAAGTCATTAGTTTGCCACACCATCTACGCGCACTATACTATGTGATACGCCCATTTAGAATGGTTTGCTCATGGTTTACTCGCCAAAAGGCAAGACGCTCTCTCTGAGAAAGCTGATAAACGTAAATTAGATTTACTGGTGTTAAATATATAGGTGCATTACCTGTTGATTATTGATAATATAGTAGGCTGAAATATGAGATTAAAGAATTTGGCATGGCGGTTTATATCATAACCTTGTTATATAGAGTTTAATTAGGAGTAAAAGAATGAGTATCAATTTAGCAGAGAAGAGAATATGCGTAACCGGTGGAGCTGGCTTTCTAGGTAGCTTTATTATGGAAAAACTTGCAGCACGCGGCTGTAAAGATGTATTTGTTCCTAGAAGTAAAGATTATGATCTGGCAACAGCTGATGGCATTACGCGTATGTATGATGACGCAAAGCCAGATGTTGTGATTCATCTTGCGGCAGTAGTTGGTGGTATTGGCGCTAATCGCGAACATCCAGGTTCGTTTTTTTATCAGAACCTTATGATGGGTGTGCAGTTAATGGAAGAGGGGCGCTTAAGAGGACTAGAAAAATTTGTCGCTGTCGGTACCATCTGCGCATATCCGAAATTCACACCAGTTCCCTTTAAGGAAGAAGAGTTGTGGAGTGGTTATCCTGAAGAGACAAATGCACCTTATGGATTAGCAAAGAAGATGATGCTTGTACAATCTGAGGCATATCGCGATGAATATGATTTTAATTCAATCTATCTCTTGCCGGTTAATCTGTATGGGCCGCGTGATAACTTTGATCCTGCTAGCTCACATGTTATTCCAGCGCTTATTAAAAAGTGCTGTGATGCCATTAATGCAGGAGATGATGAGATTATTGTCTGGGGTAGCGGAACAGCAACACGAGAATTTCTTTTTGCAGAGGACTGTGCCGAGGGTATTCTGCTTGCTACAGAAGAATATGACAAATCAGATCCAGTGAATATTGGTGCAGGACGCGAAATTTCCATTAAAGATCTTGTGGATGTTATTGTGGCAGAGACTGGATTTGATGGAAAAGTTACATGGGATGCTACTAAACCAGATGGCCAGCCACGTCGCTGTCTTGATACGACTAGAGCTACAGAAGAGTTTGGCTTTAAATCCAAAACATCATTTGAAGATGGCATGCGTGAGACAATAAAATGGTATCGTGATAATAATTGAAAGTTAAAAACTAAAAATTGAATATCCAATATCCAACAAGAAATATCCAATGAACAAGGAAAAGATTGAACGTCCAACTATGAATATGTCAAAAAAA
>DAOVUR010000121.1 GCA_030632465.1 bacterium
GAGATTGGCAATTCTTATTCACGTACAGCTTCCGTGCATTAAGACGCATACGAAATCATATATACAACCTCACCAGCGCACAATCTAAATAACCCAACAAGCGTAGCGACGTTTACCCCTAAAGTGCTTTCTTGCCAATATCAGTACGATACTGCGCCTGATCAAACTCAACATGAGTCAAAGCCTGATAAACCTTACCAAGAGCACTCTGCAAATCTTTACCCAATGCCGTCAAGCCCAAGACTCTACCACCATTAGTTACAACATCATTATCCTTCATGACCGTTCCTGCATGAAAAACTAAGATATTGTCCTTCACAGCCTGTTCCTGTAAACCAGCTATAACATCACCTTTTCCATACGCGCCAGGATACCCACCAGCAGCCATAACCACACAAGCACAAGCCTCATCAGACCACTCAATCATATCATCACGTAAACCACCATCAACACAAGCCTGCAAAACAGGAACTAGGTCGCCCTTAATACGTGGAATAACCACTTGCGTCTCAGGATCACCAAAACGACAATTAAATTCTAATACCTTTATGCCATCTTTAGTAACCATTAAACCAGCATACATAACACCCTTATATGTAATCCCACGTTTCTTAAGCTCATCAAGCGTACGCTGAAACACCTCATCACGAACTACCGGCCAAAGATCATCAGTCATAATAGGTGCTGGTGAATACGCACCCATACCACCAGTATTTGGACCTTTATCGCCATTAAAAGCCCGCTTGTGATCTTGCGATGATGATAACATCAGAATATTTTCACCATCAATTAATGCCAAAATAGAAACCTCTTCCCCCACCAGACACTCTTCTACAAGCAACTCGCTACCAGCATCACCAAACTCACGATCAACAAGAACATCATTAATAGCATCTTCTGCATCTTTCTTATCAGCACAAATGTAAACGCCCTTACCAGCTGCTAATCCATCAGCCTTAATAACTACAGGGAAATCATGTTGAGCAACATAAGCACGGGCTTTATCAGCATCAGTAAAACTCTCCGAAGCTGCAGTCGGAACCCCACCAGCCTGCATAACATCTTTGGCAAATAGCTTACTACCTTCTAGCAGCGCCGCGGCCTTATTAGGCCCAAAGACAGCCAACCCTGCCTCATTAAAGCAGTCTGTTAGCCCAGCACAGAGTGGCACTTCAGGACCAACCACAGTAAGATCAGGCTTATTCTCAACCGCCCACTTCAATAAAGCTTCCACATCCTCGGCACTAATATCAAGATTGGTACAGATATCTAATGTGCCAGCATTACCAGGTGCACAAAATATCTCAGGCTTACAACTATCACTCGCCAACTTCCACGCCAACGTATGCTCACGTCCACCACCACCAACAACAAGAATCTTCATAAAATCACCCCATATATTTTAACAAATCAGTAAATATTTAAAGTATCACGCCACCCTCTTCTGTTCAATAGTAAAAATAGCGCACAAGTAAAACAGGCCTCCGAGCCTGTTTCGATCAACCTAACAAAAACTTTCAACTTTTCAACCAGCCAACTGATTTCTCTTGCTTATAACCAGTTGACCTACTAGCATCACACATCAGATCTACTTACGCAGGCCTACAACCTAACAAATGGAACCTTAAATCATGATTAACGCTAAAGAGACACCACTACAACTACGTATGGCTAGAATTCTTGATCAAGGATTCTCCGCAATGGATATCGCCGAACCACTACCCTCGCTAGATGGTGATCAACCCGCATTGCGCGCAAAAGAATTCATGATAACCAATAAATTAGATATCCTAGGAGTAAGAAAAGATGCATCTATAATCGGCTATGTACTGCCAGCCGATCTCACCGACGGAACATGCTCAGAACATATACGTTCATTCGGGCATAATATAATTACTGATTCAACATCTATTGCTGATGTCATAATACAACTGGCAGAACTAGACTTCACCTTTATCTCCATACTGGGAACTGTCAGCGCGATTATAACCAAAGACGACATCGATAAACCACCCGTCAGAATGTGGCTCTTCGGCATTGTAACAATTCTAGACATGTACATATCCCGACAAGTAGAAATCACCTTTCCTGATGATGAATGGCAGGCAAAACTATCGCCTCAAAGATTGGAAAAAGCTATCAAACTGCAAGAGGAGCGATTAAGACGAAATCAACGAGCGCGTCTCATTGACTGCCTGCAACTCACTGATAAAGCATATATTTTAGTAAAAGATCCAGCCAGCAAAGAGGACCTGAACTTCACATCAAAGCGAGATGCCGAACGCCAAATAAAAAGTTTTGAATCATTACGGAATAACCTAGCACATACTCAGAGCCTTACAACCTACGACTGGAAAACCATCGTAAGCCTAGCCGAACGACAAGATAAAATCCTGACAAGAGTATAATGGCTATATACTGTCATTCCTTTCTATTTTCATCTCGCAATTGTAACTCAATGCTGTTTTACTAGTGGAATAAACAATTGAGATGTTGCACAGATACCCTAGCGACCACTCATCATGACAGGAATAATATAAATGATTATCGATTTCTTCTTAAACAATTGGATAATGGCTATTGGCAGCATGATCTTAGGCGCATGCTCAGGTATTCTAAGTGGTCTATTCGGCGTTGGCGGTGGATTCATAATTGCACCAGCTTTAAACATTTTTCTTGGCCTACCTTACAATCTCGCAATTGGTACCAGTACATGCCAGATTATTGGTGCATCCGGCATAACCCTCTACCGCCGCGCCAAAGCACTATCATCCAGCATATATATTGCCGCACTCATCAGTATTGGCGTGCCATTTGGAGCCTTCTTCGGTGTAAGAATCGTCACCAAAACAAAAGATTTAGGCATAATAAACATTGCAAATAAAGCTCTACCAGCCCAGGACTTCTATTTTTCTTCTCTATTCTTCATTGTTCTTTTTCTCATCACTGCATGGCTATTTTTTGACAACTTCTATCTACGCCGCCATAAAACCGAGGAAGATGATGATGATAAAGGTTACCTCGCCTGGATGAAAATACCGCCAATGAGAACTTTCCATAGCATCCCGCACGGCCAGTTCAGTGTAACACTACTAATTCTTATTGGCTTTGGTATAGGGTTTCTACGCGGATTACTTGGTATTGGCGGAGTAGTTATAATGCCAGTACTTTTCTACCTAGTTGGGCAGAAGACAAAATACGCCACTCTAACATCAACCATTCTCGTATTCGTCTCTGCAGTTCTGTCATCCATTCTGCACGGCGTTAATAATAACATAAACTATACGATGGTAATCTTTCTTGTATGCGGCGCTATTATCGGTTCAAGAATAGGAGTTGCACTACATCATAAGATATCAGGGAAATCGATCAGGAAATACTTTGCATTTGTAGTGCTTACTGCTGTCATTATGATCGGGATCAAATTAACCTTAACTATCAGCAAAGCACCCGACTACACTGACGCCCCCAGCATTAGCGCCACACCATAACCGTCTATTCAAAACCCAAAACATGATCACGGTAGTTAAGCGTAATTTTAAACTTGGATAAAAAGGGATAGCCTACAATAGCATCATAACCAGAATTAAGGCTCGCCTCACCTACAGGACTATGAATCACCGCCTGAATATCTTTCACCTCTACACCACCTAATTTCACGCTATCTAACGTAACAAACTTAGGCGCCGCCTTCGCACCACCCCGTGATGATGCTAATTTTAGTTTAACTGATACTTTTGGTAATATAACAACTTCAGCAGATCCTGTATCAACGAGCAGTCGTAACGGAACTCCATTAATCTCGCCTTTAGCATGAATCAACCCCTGCTTAACCTGAAACGGCACCATATATACACCATTTTTCTCTCCATACTTCTTTCGCACTGCAGGTACTTTTGATAAAGCAGAAAACGTTACCTTTTTAAAAGGATAATCAATAGTGGTAATAAAACGTGATAGAAAAGTATAACCTATAATGCCGTGATAATTAATACCCTGATTAAGACGAAGCGGTAATGCCTGCGGCGGATCATAAATATATACAGTAAGATTTTTTACTACAGCACTACCAACAGCTATTGAATCAATTTTACCCTTCAGCAGAGATATAGATCGATAACTCTTTATACCCAGCCGCGACGCGGTAGGCGGAGTTACTAAAGTTTGGGATGCACCACTATCAAGAATAAAACTAAATGGGCCAGCATCATTGATCATCGCCTTCACAAACATCACGCGCCCAGCCACAGTGAAAGGAACATCATCAGTAGCAGCATGCAACAACCCGCTCCACAAGCAGAGCAACATGCAAATAGTTAGTAGCTGTTCTTTTTTTACCATTTACTGTTCACTAACAATTATCTCGCACCATATTTAGTGAGTAACACCACAATATCACGCTGCTGTTGTATAGATGCCAGCATAAGAGGAGTTACGCCATAACTATCCGTACTATGGATGGTTGCTTTGTTTTCTGCCAACAATTTCACAACATCCTTATGTCCACTATTAACCGCATACATCAATGCCGACTGCCCATCTTTATTCGTCTTGTTAACAGAAGCTTTATTAGCTAAAAGCAACTTCACCGTAGACGTATTACCATTACGCGCAGCATACATTAACGCTGTAGAATTATTTTTGGAGGAAGAATCAACATAAGCTTTTTTAGCTAGTAACATCGTCACAACATCATCAAAACCACCAGCAGCAGCACCCATCAAGGCAGTTGCACCAAACTTATTTCGAGCATTAACCGATGAACCACGCTTTAACAGCCGCTGAACCTCTACCTTATCCCCGCTAGTAGCAGCCAGCATCATATCCGTATTCCCATGTAGAACCTTATGCTCCTTATTAGGCAATGCACGGGTATCCATAGCATAAGTTGCAGTCATCGCCTCAACTGTTAATATTGCCCCAGTTTCACGAGTCACAAAATCACCTGGTACAGAAACTACAGAGCCCCCACTTACAAAACTACCATTCCCGCCCCCAACTCCAACAGCAACACCCCCCGCTGACATTACGTCAAATGATGTTGGATAAATATACTCCTTAACAACCTTAATCTCTGCCGCCGTAACATTTATAACGCTACTAATAATAACCAAAACAGCTATAGCCAATCTATAAGAATTCATAATCAATCTCCAATTACATATTCTTAGTCACAATACCATTATTAAGATAGTAAGACAAGTGCCCTTTTAAATCTGCTTAAGGGCTTTTCTAGATTAATACATTATCTGACCACCAGTAACATTAAGCGCTTGGCCAGTCATATAACTTGAGTTATCTGATCCGAGATAAACCACCATGTTACAGACGTCTTCATAACTACAACCGCGCTTCATCGGAACTTGACTGGTATAAAACTCTTTAACATCTTCAATAGTTTCTGCACCATCAACTTTACCTGCCTCAAGATACTGCTTAAATAGACCTTTTTCGGGATCCATCCAAAGCGTACCATCCAGCAAGTTGCCTGGACAAATCGCATTACAACGCACACCTAACGGAGCTAACTCAAGTGCAACACTCTGCACCAACCCTATACCACCAAATTTACTTGCCGAATAGGCCGAATTAGCAGCACTACCCTTTTTCCCTGACTTAGAATTGATAGCAATAATAGAACCGTTACCATTCTTTTCCATAACGGAAGCCGCATGCTTCAATGTGAGAAAAGTTCCAAAGAGATTCACATTCATAACTGCACGCCACTTTTCAGCGTTAGCTTGCATAATTGGCTCAGCAATCAAAATAGCAGCATTAGCAACCACTATATCTATCTTGCCAAATCTATCTTCTGCCACCTTGAAGGCTGCCTTAACCGAAGCCTCATCGGTCACGTCGACTCTCGCCGAGAATACATCACGCCCTGTTGACTCAGCTATTGTTGCTGCCGTCTTTGCGACGACCTCATCATTAATATCTGCAATAAGCACATCGCATCCTTCCTGTGCTAAGCGCAGA
>DAOVUR010000259.1 GCA_030632465.1 bacterium
AGGAAAGTAGAATATGAAAGAAAAAGCAGATATTGGACTAATTGGTTTGGCAGTAATGGGTGAAAACCTAATTCTTAACATGGAAAGCAGAGGTTTTACTGTTGCATGTTATAATCGTACAGTTGCAAAAGTTGACGCATTTATAGAAGGTCGCGGTAAAGGCAAAAACTTTATCGGCTGCCAAAGCATCGCAGAACTTACTACAAGTCTCGCAAAACCTCGCAAAATCATGATGTTGGTAAAAGCTGGACAGCCTGTAGATGATTTCATCGAACAGATTCTTCCACACATTGAAGAAGGCGATATCATCATTGATGGCGGTAACAGCCACTTCCCTGATACCGTTCGTCGTTACGAATACCTAAAGAACAAAGGTATCCTCTTCGTTGGTACTGGTGTATCCGGCGGTGAAGAAGGTGCTCTTAAAGGACCATCCATCATGCCAGGCGGACATCCTAAAGCATGGCCACACGTAAAAGACATTTTCCAGGCGATCACTGCAAAAGCTACTGATGGCAGCCCATGCTGCGAGTGGATTGGTGAAGGCGGTGCCGGACATTTTGTAAAGATGGTTCATAATGGTATTGAATATGGTGATATGCAGTTGATATGCGAAGCGTACCAGATCATGTCTCAGGGACTCGGCATGAGTGCTAAAGAAATGGCAGTAGTATTTGATACATGGAACAAGGGCGTTCTTAACTCATACCTAATCGAAATCACAGCTGAAATTCTAGCCAAGACTGATGACGAAACAGGCAAGGCTATGGTTGACCTTATTCTTGATACTGCTGGTCAGAAGGGTACAGGCAAGTGGACATCACAGGCTGGACTTGACCTTGGTGTTGGCATTCCGCAGATCGCAGAAGCTGTATTTGCACGTTGCATATCCGCAGTTAAAGACGAACGTGTTGCCGCCAGTGCTAAGCTTCGTGGACCAAAGGTCGCATTCCGTGGTGATAAAGAAAAGTTCATCGCACAAATACACGATGCTCTTTATGCATCCAAAGTATGCTCATACGCTCAGGGATTTCAGCTTCTACGTGCTGCTGCTGACGAGTATGGCTGGAAACTTAACTACGGTGAAATCGCACTAATGTGGCGTGGTGGTTGTATCATCCGTGCTCAGTTCCTTGATGATATAATGATGGCATTCAAACGTAAGAAGAAACTAGCAAACTTGCTACTAGCTCCTTACTTCAAGACTGTTGTTCGTAAAGCTCAGAGCCCATGGCGCAAAGTTATTATTCAGGCCATCAAGCTCGGTATTCCTGTACCAGCAATGAGCTCCGCATTGAACTACTACGATTCATACCGTTGCGAAAGACTTCCTGCTAACCTCCTACAGGCGCAGAGAGATTACTTTGGCGCGCACACTTATGAGCGTATTGATAAAGAACGCGGTGAATTCTTCCACACTAACTGGACAGGACGTGGTGGTGATACATTTGCCTCAACATACGTAGTATAAACCGGAAGACGGAAATCGGAAATCGGAAGAAAACCAAAAGCCGGGCTGAGCAATCAGTCCGGCTTTTTTATACCCACGAATAAAACTGATGGGAAAGATAGCCAAAATTCCATAACACCGATTAACGATTTTCCGATATTAAATTTACCATCCCCAACGGGGATATATATCACAGCCTAAGGTGCAACCCCTAGGAATGCAACATAAACACCCCGCCCCGCTAACATCCACACCGCCAACCATGTTTAACCTTTCTTCCTATACTCTTTCAGAACTCCCTTAGAACCCTTTTAGAACCTCCTTCTTATTTTAATTGCACAAGAGCTAGCAATTATTATAGATTCTCACTTAACAACTTAAGGGAAAACCAATGCAAGAAAAGATATCAGTCTGTATAACTGCCGGTAATGAAGAAAAGAATATTCGTCGCTGTCTAGAAAGCGTGACGTGGGCTGATGAAATCATTGTCGTGAATAGCTTCAGCACCGATCGTACCAATGCCATATGCAAAGAATACACATCCCGTGTCTACAAACATCGCTGGCTTGGTTATATCGGCCAAAAAAATCTTGCAAAAGATCTAGCATCAAATAACTGGGTACTCTTTCTGGATGCAGATGAAGAAGTCTCACCAGCTCTACGTGCCGAGATAGAAAAAGAATTTAAAAGCCCTACCCTAAGCTCATACACATGCTTCGAATTCCCGCGCCTAGTATATTTCTTAGGCCGCTGGATCAAACATGGAGATTGGTATCCCGACATCAAGCTGAGACTCTATCATAAAGAGCATGGTGAATGTGCAGGGAAAGAACCTCACGATAAGATGGTCGTCTGCGGACGATGCAAGCGCTTAAAGTCGCCACTCTTTCACTACACCTACGAAGGCATTCATGATCAGCTAGAAACCATGAATAAGTTTTCTACAATACCACCACAACCTCCCTACAACGACCATCGTAAATTCAACCTCAGCCAGGTCTTGCTTCGCCCACCACTAAGATTCTTACGCTGTTATATTTTCCGTCTAGGATTCCTGGATGGCATACCAGGCATATTAATAGCTTCTGCCGCCGCATTTGGCGTAACTGCAAAATATACCAAACTATGGGAACTAGAGCTAAAAGCAGCGAATAATAAATAGTTATTCACTATATCCAAAAACCTCTTCCATTGCTTCCGGTGCATATTTCTGTACCATCTCCCGTGTAATCCCATTAGCTTTTGTAATCTCACCAAACAGTTCTGCACTAGGTCTAGGCTTGCGCTCCAACTCATCATCAGTATGATCCACCTCTATCAATCCAAACTTCTTTGCAAACCCTTCACGCCACTCAAAGTTATCGATAAACGACCAGTGATAATAACC
>DAOVUR010000091.1 GCA_030632465.1 bacterium
GAATAATTTTATACCCAACTTTGCTTTCCATTCGGAAGCACCGTCCTTTTCTTCTGCAGCTGCAGGTTCATGTAACATATACTTTCTCCCTTTTAGGTTGAATTAGACAAATAAATCAGTAATAATGGCACTTATGAGCTGTTTTGCCAAGAGATTAGTTTGTGTAAAGTAATAAATTTTATTTGCTGAGCTATAGAGGTATAAAGATTTTACGATGCGGAGGTATCTTTGGTGTTCATGGCTACCTGGAATTATGCTATGAGTTTATCAAAATTGGTATATTCATGTGCAATACTTTTGTGTTCGCGGGTAATGGGTTGTGACAAATCATGGGTGAGATCTAGTGCTGTTTTATTTAGAGTTCGCCGACTATTTCTTCTAGGATGTCTTCTAGCGCAACGAGGCCAGTTACTTCTCCTGTTGTATTGGTTACTAGGCAGGTTGGGTTGCGTGATCGGCGTAGGCGTGGCAGTACGTCATCCACGGGCATATCCTCTGTAATAAAGAGTGGTGCGCGGACAAACTCTGATACTTTTCGCTCATGTTGTGATTCTGGTACTGAAAGAACATAAAACACGTTGATGATGCCGATGAAGGTGTTTTGTTCTTGGCTGTATACTGGGATTCGTGTGAATCCAGCCTCACGTGCAAACTTAAAGAATTCGCTTAGTGAAATATCGTCATTTACGAAACTCATTTTACTGAGCGGAACCATTATTTGATGTACATGTTTACGTGATAGTTCAAAAACTCGGTTAATCATGAGCTGCTCGGTGTTGGAGAGCTCGCCGACATCTGCACCTTCTTTTGTAAGTATCTTTAGATCTTCTTTAGTTACAAATGTTGTTGGTGTCGAGAATCTGTTGTTTAGATTAGGCATCATCTTGCTGGTGATCCAGATGGTTGTTTTTGATAGTGGCATAAATATTATCTCGGAGAAACGAAGGAAACCGATAAAACGACTACATCTTGCTTGTGGTTTGCTGTGGAACCATATCTTTGGCAGGTATTCACTAAAGATAAGAACTACAAGAGCAGTTAGTAGGGTTGCTGATAGTTCGCCCCAATTGATTGACATTCTGGTCCAGCTTTCTGGTATAAGATCCCAGTATTCGAGTAGCTGTTCTGTGAGGTTTACTGTAATAACAGAGATGATAACTACGCAGATGTTTGTGCCTACTAGGGTTGTGCCTAGTAGTCGATCTGGGTTATCTAGATAGTCGCGTAGTTTGCCGGCTGTTTCGTCACCAAGCCTATGTTTATGCTCTAGTCTCATTCTGTGTATGGAAATTATGCCTGTTTCTATACCTGCATAGAATGCGGATCCTAGTAAGCAGATTAAGATGATGATAACTTGAAGGATGATCATTCGTCTTCCTCCTCACTCTGCTGTGCATTAAGTTTTTCGAGTTGAAGTAGGACAATGCGTTGTTTCTTCACTTTTACTACTCTGACTCGGCAGTCCTGATGCTCTATAACTGCGCCAGCTTTTGGGATGCGTTCAGCTATTGCGCTTACCCAGCCGGAAAGTCTGTCTACACCTTCTGCCTCTAAAAACAGGTCTAGCTCGTAGTTGATATCTTCAAGGCTAGTTGTTCCGTCTATTAACCATTCGTTTTCGCTGATGTTTTGTATTTCGAATTTCTTGGGTCCATATTCGTTGTCTACATCATCCACAATTTCTTCAAGGATGTCACCGCGTGTTACCATGCCAGCGGTGCCGCCATATTCGTCGGCAACAATAGCAAACTTACGGTGCTCTCTCTGGAATGAAGAGAGTAGAGTGTCTAGTGGTGTTGTTTCCGGAATAAAGTATGGTGATGTCATAAATAAGGTTATGTCATCTTCTTTTGAGAGAAGGAAACGTGGTACGTCGAGGATTCCTTCAATATGATCAAGGGAATCACGATATACTGGTAGATAGCGGAACTTAACATTTCTGGCAGTCTGCTCGCGTTCTTTTGGTGAGTCATCTAAGTCAATGCCGGTTAAGTCTACGCGCGGGGTCATGATATCGCTCGCTTGTGTATCTTCGAGTCTAATAATACCGTCAACCATAGTGCGCTCTTCTTCATCTAGAACACCTTCTTCAGTACCTACCTCTACGATGGTTCGAAATTCATCTTCAGTTAATGTTTTTCGTTCGGAGCTCATTTTACTGGTGAATATATGTGTGATTGCCTCAATGGATATACGTAATGGCCCCATCAGTTTTATTAAGGTTATTAATGTTGATGAGTATTTGCATGACATTTTTTCTGGGAAAGTCATGGCGAGTCGTTTTGGTGCTACTTCGCCAAATACGAGCAGCAAGATAGTGATCAGCGGAATTGATATAGCTGCTGCATACGTAGGTGCAAAGTTTTTGATGAAGGCAAAGCCGAGTGCAGACGCCATTACATTAACAACTGTATTACCTATTAGGATTGTTGAAAGTAGCTTGGATGGTGCCGCAAGAAGCGTTGAAATTGCTGTGCCGCAGTTTTTGCTATGTTTATGTATCTTGTGTATCTGAATTGGATTAAGCGAAAATAGCGCTGTCTCGGCACTGGAAAAGAATGCTGAACAGGCGAATAGTACAATAAGGATAAAGAATTCTATTATCTCAGTTGTCATGATCTGTGGCTGGCTGAACATCTCGGACAGTAAGTCTTGTCCGGTTATCAGCAGAAGAGCCTGCAACCTCCATATCTTTAATCATCCACTTACCATTAACTTTCTTTATGCTTTTTACCCATAACCGCCTGATGGCTTGATTGTCATGGTTAATGGCTTCGGCTTGTAGTAAAACGTGTGCTTTTTTGTCTACCCATAGTTTTGCGGCTGTGTAGGTGTTGGTTTTGTTAGCTTCGTCAGTTGGTGTATCACTTTGGTCGTTTGGGCGCCTTACAATTATCACATAACAGTCTCTATTTCTTATTGAGTCGGTATCAACTTCTGCTTCAGGTATCCACCAGAGAAATGATAAGGTTAGATCGAACCATGTTAGTTCCGTGTTGCGTATGGGGCTTGATAGGTTGGGGGTGGGGCGTAGTACTAAAGGTTTGCCTGATGCGTAGCTGAATTCTGGCGCTTCACCTTTTTGGCGCGTGATAGTGAGTTGTTCTAATTCGCGCCCAAAAGTGTCTAGTATAGTGTACTGAGCCAAGGAGGGTGAGACTGATAGATTTAGTGATGTAGTAAACCTAAGTTTGCTCTGTACGCCGCTACCCCATTTTAGTACGGAGATATCACCATTAATATTAAGGTGTTCTTGCGGTAGCTGGATTAATACATCTCTAAGCAACTGCTTAGCAGAAGGGTGCTGACTATCCATGATAGAGCTAGCTGTTGGAGTATCTTGGTCGAGCAGTTGTGTAGACGGAGGTTGGTCATCCTCGGCAGGGTCGTCTTGTGTAGACTGATCTGCTGTTGAGTATCCTATAGTTGTAAATATGATACAAGTTGCTATGGCCATAGGCCGTAATGCGTTCAAAAGTTAACTGCTCCTGCCTTAGGACTCTTCTTCGCAGGGGCCCGCGGCCTTGTCTGCTTCAATTGCCTGATTTAAAATATCGCGTACCTTTTCTAGTCCTGATGCAGGCACGATAACTGCGTCACGCCGCCCACCAACATCTTCGGTAATACGAAGAAAGCGTCCCCTGGGATTTTCTTTTAGGTTAAATGATAGGTATTTTCGCTCTATTTGTACGCTTTCATTAAATAATTCTTTATCCACACCTAAACTCCCGAAGTTTGATTTCATTAAAAAAACAACTCATTAACCTCTAAAACAGTTATCCAAACTGTAAAAACAGTGTAACAGTTGTCCTAATATTGTCAACTTATAACTTTTTTTGCATTTTTACCTGATGATAGTAAGATTTTTCTCCATAAATAATAGAATATTCTGTATATTATCGACCTGCTGATTTAGTTTCGTAAGTTGCGGTGACTCAAAATATATAATCAAGATAAGGATTATGCTAAGGTGGTAGATAAATATATGAAAGATATGACTATGACAAAAAAAACTATAATTTTCTTACCCGACGGCATGGCTGATGAAGCTGTGGCGGAGTTGAACGGTTTGACACCACTTGAGCATGCGGCAACCCCCGCAATGGATTCAATAGCACGTGATGGCAGAAGCGGCACGCTCTTTACTTTGCCGGAAGCTTTTCCTACCAGTAGTGAAGTTGCCAATATGTCTGTGCTTGGATGTGATTTACCAACTGAATATTGTGGGCGTGGCGCAGTAGAGGCTGCTGGTCGTGGTATTCCGCTTGGGCCAGATGATTTGGCGTTACGTGTTAACCTTATTACAGTAGAGGATGGAATAAACACTGATTTCTCAGGTGGGCATATCGATCCTGCTGATGCGTTAGAGTTAATAAATGAGCTTAATGATTCATTTGGTTCAGATAAAGTCAGGTTTCACCCAGGTGTAAGCTATAGGAATATTCTTGTCTTGAGTGGTCCAGAATTTACCGCTGATATTAAAACTGATAAACCGGATGATAGTCATGGCGAAGTTGTACCTGAGCATCTGCCCCTAGCTATCAAGGCGGCAGGAGTTGCTACAACTGAGCTGCTACAGCAGTTAATAAAGGATGCACCTGCATTGCTGGAAGCATCTAGTGTCAATAAAAGGTTAGTTGCTGAAGGTAAGCCAATGGCAAATGGGATCTGGCCCTGGAGTGCTGGTAAGGCTGGCAATTTAAAGACGCTAAAAGAGAAGTATGGTATTAGTAGTGCCGTTATATCGGCGGTTGATGTGATTATTGGTATCGGTAGATTACTTGGCATGGACATTGTCAATGTACCTGGTGCAACTGGTTATATTGATACCAATTACGAAGGCAAAGCGGATGCGGCCATTGAAGCGATAAAGACACATGACTTGGTTTATGTTCATGTGGAAGCTATTGATGAGGTGTCGCATGCACAAGATTTAAAACTGAAACTACAGGCGATAGAAGATTTTGATTCGCGAGTAGTCGCGCGCGTATTGGCGGCAGTAGATGATGATGTGAATGTTGCGGTGCTACCAGATCATCCTGTGCCACTATCTATAGGTAAGCATACTAGAGTGCCAGTGCCGGTGGCTGTCAGAATGGCTGGGGTTGCTCCAGATGATGTTGCAGTATTCAATGAAGAGGCATGCCTAAATGGTTCACTTGGTAATATGAAGGCTGATGACCTTATGAATCTTCTGTTTTATAAAAGAAATTGTCAGATATAAAATTCTGACAAAATGATTATAGAACCCATCCTTCGTTCTGAGAACGAACGCAACAAGTGATTTGGTTAAGATGGCGTTGCAGAATGAGTAACGTGTTCAAGTCTACCTAATTGAATCATACTTTCTAGGTCGTCGATATCCTGTGGGTTAAATTGTTTTATGAGTTGACGTGTTTCTGTGAGTTGTTTGTTGTCAGCAAAGCCGAGCATTCTACTGATATCTGCAAGATCCTGTAGTCGTCCCGCGTCCAGTTTCATTAAAGTCAGATAGGGTAACGATATTACGGGATATCCCTTGTTGGTACTGATAGCACTGCTAAGTGCCGCCGACACCCATTCATGATCTAGTGCAATTATGTCTAGGGCGCGTCCGCTTGGTAACCGCCAGCTACTGCCGCCAATGGTAAGTTCTCCTAGTCTAATAGATTTTTCTGTCTGAAGAATGTCTTCAATGGCAGTAAGGTTTTCTGTTTCTATTAAAATATTAGTGTCGAGAGTCATACGTTCCGGCATATAGCTTGCTGTTGCAAGCCCACCAACAATGGCAAATGGTAAATCACCAAAGTCAGGAAGAGTATTTGATACGTCATAAACAACAGGGGATTCTCGCAGTGTATTAAGAGAGCTTCCTGATCCTGCTTTTGCGCGGGATAAAGCCATCTCCAAGATATGTTTACGTTCCGATGTGTTCATGATTCAGTAGTATATCGCTACTAGTGAAAATGTCGAGTAGGAAAGTTACAGACTGCCTAGAATCGGCGTTTTATCTTCTGTATTCTTTTATTCTACTTCCGATTTACGGCCTCTGTCCATCTGTTTTTCTTCAATAATAAGGCCATCTTCTATCTTTAGGACGCGGTCGCATTGAGCAGCGATATCCCTGTTGTGTGTCACCATTACAAGTGAGTAGTTCTGTTTAGTGGTCATCTCGAATAGTGTGTCGAGCACCTGCGAGCCAGTTGCATGATCAAGGTTTCCTGTTGGTTCATCGGCTAAAATTAGTTTAGGTTTGTTCATTAGTGCTCTAGCCATTGCGACACGCTGTTGTTCGCCGCCGGATAGCTCTAGTGGCATGTGGGTTGATCTGTTTTCAAGTCCGACAGTAGCTAGTAGGCTCATTGCATGATTTGTGATTTCCGATGATTTACGCCACAGGTTGCCATGCACCATAGCTGGTAGTATCACGTTTTCTAGAACAGTCATCTCCTGCAGAAGATGGTATGCCTGAAAGATGAAACCTATTTTGTTAGCGCGGATAGCAGATCTTTTACTTTCGGTAAGGTTATAAAGCGATTCATCATCGATAAATATTTCGCCTTGATCAGGTTTATCTAGACCACCAAGAATGTGAAGTAGAGTTGTTTTGCCAGAACCACTTAATCCAATAATAGCGACAGATTCACCTGGCGTAATATTTAAGTCGGCACCTTTGAGGACTGTTACCGTCTTATGGCGCATACTGTATGTTTTATGAATATTCTTTGCACTAAGCATTTTCAAGTTCACTTTCTGCTAATTTTAGATCGAATTTACTAAGATCATCTAAAATCATATCTGCACGGGACACGTCTTGGCGAGGGCTATGTTTTCTAGCAAGCGCTACGCAGTACATTCCGGCATCTTTTGCAGCATGAACGCCGGCAGTTGAGTCTTCAAAGACGAGGCATTCGGTAGGGGTAAGGTTTAGTTTTTTTGCTGCCAGCAGAAAACAGTCTGGGTTTGGTTTGCCGTGCATATAATCTTCTGATCCTAGATAGAAGCTGAGGATCTCTTCGACGTCTATCATGTTGATGCACTCCTCTATATCACGTCTGCTAGCACCAGATACGATAGAGACGGGGTAGTCTTTAGCCAGCTGTTTCAATAAGTTGACAGACTCTACGATTCGGATGTCTGCTGAGTCGCGTAATCCCAGGAATAGCGGGTATATGGCCCTATCCATAGACTCAATGGAGATATCTAGTTGCGGGAAACGTTTAGTAATATTCGCATGAACAGAGCGCCATGATTTACCA
>DAOVUR010000022.1 GCA_030632465.1 bacterium
CAAAAGAAGCTGCCAGTAGGCAGGTGCATGCTGATTGGTCTGCGAATGAAAAAACCGCCATGGAAGCAGGGCTTGGGATGTCTTATGCCGGTAAGCGAGCCATGGTCTGTATGAAACATGTGGGGCTTAACGTTGCAGCTGATGCATTTATAAATGCAGGTATGACTGGAGTGAATGGGGGCCTTTTGGTGGTTGTCGCAGACGATCCATCAATGCATTCCTCTCAGAATGAGCAGGATTCAAGATTCTATGGCAAATTTGCCATGGTCCCTGTTCTGGAACCATCCAATCAGCAGGAAGCCTACGATCTGACACGGTATGGTTTTGAGCTTTCTGAAAAATTCAAATTACCGGTTATGTTAAGGATAACCACCAGGTTGGCTCACTCACGTTCAGCTGTCGCTGGGAAAAAGGTTCTGTCTGAAAATCCATTGAAGCTGCCCGCAGATCTGAAACAGTTTATCTTGTTGCCCAGTATTGCCCGAAAAAAATACAAATCACTATTATCTATTCAGGAGCAGCTGGTACAGTGAAGGAAGCAATTGCGTCCTTTAAAAATGGCGAATTAGAGAAGTCCGAAGGTGCGGATGTGGAATCGCATAATGGAATGTAAGGAACGATGAAGGATGAGCAAGGAATGATGAAAAAAGGTCACGGACATTGAGCGAAGCCGAAATGCCCGTGTTGCATTAACCGGCCCTTCGGCTCCGCTCAGGGCAACGCCTTCGGCTCCGCTCAGGGACCTAGTGAAATATAAAACTTAATAATACAAAAGGAGAAAAGATATGTTAATAGCGATACCGACAGCAGAAGGAAAGTTAGCAATGCATTTTGGGCATTGTGAGAAGTTTGCATTGATTAATGTTGATGTGGATAGTAAGAAAATATTATCTAAAGCATCGGAAGTTCCACCGCCACATGAGCCTGGTGTATTACCGAAATGGTTGGCCGAAAAGGGTGCGAATATTATTATTGCTGGTGGCATGGGGCAACGCGCGCAAGATATGTTTACTAATAATGGAATCAGAGTTGTTGTTGGTGCGCCAGCCTTAGCTCCGTCGGATATTGTAACGCAGTATCTTGATGAGACGCTTGAAATTGGCGGTAATGTATGCGATCATTAACGGTGTAGTTAAAACTAAATTAATGGAGTATATTATGCCTAAGATTATTGATGTAACATTTCCAGGTGGAAAAAAAGTTGATGCACATTATGGTGGACGTACTGTATGTACGGATCAGTCGGTAAAGAATGGTGGTGATGCGTCTGCACCTGAGCCGTTTGATCTGTTTTTTGTTTCGCTAGCAACATGTGTTGGTATTTATGCGCTTGAGTTTTGTGATGCACGTAAATTGAACACTGATAAGTTGGCTGTTCAGATGATTGCTGATTTTGATCGTGAGGTGAAACGTTATACTGAAGTTAAGTTTATTTTAACGCTTCCTGATGATTTTCCTGAGAAATATATAAAAGCAATTACGAAGACAGTTAACTTATGCACTGTTAAAAAGCATATTATGAATGCACCTAACTTCGAAGTTGAGATAGTGTAATAATTAAATAATTTCCACATAGATGCACCAGTTCGACAAGCTCATGGCAGGTAGGGTGCAGAGGATAAAAAGAAGTAATAATGAATGTTAAAATAGTGTATGATAATCAAGAGAGGCATGGGTTTCAGCATGGCTGGGGTTTTTCTGTGCTGGTTAATGATTCTCTTTTGTTTGATATGGGTGAAGACGATGTTTCTTTACGTGCAAACTTAGCTCAGTTTAATATTGAGCTATCGCAGATAATGGAGGTGGCTTTGTCTCATGAAGACTGGGATCATATTGGCGGATTGGATCTGTTAGCTGATATGCCATCTGTCACAGCGGTATATGTACCGAAGGCATTTTCTTTGGAGATAAGAGATAAGATAGAGAAGTTGCGGCCTGGTGTGAGGATTGTTGATGTGTATAAAGAGGCTGTTGAGATGGAGTCTGGTGCAATTATGACTCCACAGCTTACTGGTGGTAGGAAGCGAAAAAAAGAGATATCACTGCTGCTTAAGACCAAACATGGTGTAGCATTAATAACAGGTTGCGCTCATCCTGGCTTGACGAGAATTATCAGGCAGGCTAGGAAGATAGGGAAGTTGCAGGCTGTGATTGGTGGATTTCATGGTTTTTGGAATTTACCAGCTTTACAAGGAGTAAAGTTGATTGTGGCTACACACTGCACAAAACGTAAGACAGCTATATTGGCGCGTTATCCTACTCAGGCCCGTGCTGGTGCCGCTGGTATGGAGCTGGATCTGTCTGGGCTGTAGTCTGCTCTTGTCATTTGTGAGGTAGGGGGATGAGGTTTTGTTGTGCCCCTTACTATTCAGGCCCCCTTCATGGAGTCTTACCCTTCGCCGTGGGCGATTTTATCGATCTTGCGACAGGGAAAAATCATCTAATTCAAATAGATAGAGTTATTTTTTCTATTGCTCCTATAAGATTCAGCAGGTAGACTCTTTTTTGTTTGATGGCAGTGAAATGTTCCAGTTATATGGATAATTATAATTTACAAGTGGTAAAAGGTGATTTAGATGGAAGTTAATAGAATATCGAAAAAGTTTAAAGAGCTGAAAGCAGCTGGTAGGAAAGGGTTTGTTGGCTATTTGACTGCTGGTGACCCTGATATTGCGACATCAGAGGCCAATATTAGGGAGGCACTTGATAATGGACTGGATATTTTGGAGTTGGGAATACCTTTTTCTGACCCGACGGCTGATGGCCCCACAATTCAATCTGCGGCACAGCGGGCGTTGGCATCAGGAATGACGCTTAAGAAGTCACTTGAATTAGTTGCTAGCTTAAGAAAAGATTATGATACTCCGATTATCTTATTTGGGTATGCTAACCCATTTTTCCACTATGGTTATAAGGAGCTTTGCGCAGATGCTGTGGCAGCTGGTGCTGATGGTATTCTGGTGGTTGATGTTCCGTTTGGTAGTGATGATGAATTTAGAGCCGAAATGCGGGCGAGTGGGTTATGTTCCATTCCTCTGATTGCGCCTACAACACCTGAATCGCGTGCAAAAGAGATTTTGGCAGAAGCTGATGGGTTTGTATATTATATCATGGTATGTGGCGTAACGGGGGCAAGAGTTGAGGTTGCGGATGATATTAGTGAGCATATTAAGATGTTACGTGACTGTACCGAGCTGCCAATAGCGGTTGGTTTTGGTATAAGTAATGGTGAGCAGGCTAGTGTAGCGGCAAAAGAGGCGGATGCTGTTGTGGTAGGGAGCGCCTTGGTACGTGCTGCAGCTGAAGGTTCACTAAAGGGGTTGGTTACTGAAATCAGTGAAGTGCTTGCAAAATAATTACGGATTACGGATTACGAGTTATAAAAACATGACCTACAATAATAACAAAATCTATAGCTAGTTTGGCAAGCTCAAGATAGGCTAGTTGCAATCTAGCACACTCATAGGCGTATTTTCTTATATACAGCAAATCTTGAGTATGTAGAGTTGGACATCTCGGCCAAATAGCTCTATATAAAATAAAAGCCCCGGTTTTTACCGAGGCTTTTATTGTTTATACTTAGAAAACTAACTTAGTTTGCTAACGCATGTCCCTGAGCTGCAGCAAGTGAGCATACAGGATTCGAGCTAATTACGCCATATGTATATGTTCCGCCAGCTGGACATGTAGGTGTATCGCCTTTGATATACTCATTCACGCCGTTAGTACCAGTAGTCACAACATCGGCACCTGATACTTTCTTTTCTGCCAATGCCCACTGTTCTTTAGCACTATCAATCTGACGTAGATTGTTAATACATGCGTTCTTCTGTGAAGTTGAACGAGCTTTTACGAACGATGGGATAGCAATAGCGGCTAATAGACCAATAATAGCTACAACGATCATGATTTCTACTAGTGTGAAACCTTCATTTCTCTTTTTCATCGCATTTCTCCTTTTGGTTAGTGGGCTGCGAACTCGCCCTATTAAAAAAACTTAACTCATATATAGCAGTGAGTGTGCCAACCTGCTTTTTAAACTATTTTAAAAATAAGAAAAGGTGAGAAATGAGTAAAAACTACGATAAAATCCAGTTTTATCTCTTTTTTGTGGCTTTTAGTGTATTGGTCGGTAAAATAATATCAATAATGAGAAGAGATTTCTCGTGGATGCGATGGGTATTCTCATTAATGACTTTAGATTTAGCGGTAAATGCTACTATTCTCATCGGTGAGATGGAGTTGTGTTGGTTGTAAAGGGCTGTTTCTGGCTATGCCTCCTTTGTACTTTTCGGATTTTGTGCCAGAAGTAATGTATAAAAGATTATGATTACGATTATGAGTAGGATGAAAAATATGCAGGGATGGTGTCTTTAGCAGTGACTATGCACTAGAGGCACTTGCAAAACCCCTACGACCTTGTGTCGTGGGTGAATAAGATTGCTTATAAAATGCATATTTTATCAAGAAATCTTTCGTTCCAATGACACGCGGTCAATGGGGACGATAGTTTTGCAAGCGCCTCACTAGTTAAGCTTTTGGCGAATAGGTAGGTGTGATCGCGGTGTGATATGGTCGTAGTGCTACTCAGTTAATTTGCGGTATAGTGTTGCGAGGCTTACTTGTAGAATTTCAGCAGCTTTCTCTTTATCGCCATCATTCTGAGCTAATACTTGCTTGAGATACTGTTTCTCTTGAGTTTTAAGGAACTCTTTTAGTGGTTGTGGCGAGTTACTATTTGCTTGATTTATGTTTCCAGAGAGCGATGAGTTTGCAGTGATCTCTGCATTCACTATTCTAGCTGGAAAATTATTTAGTTCGATCTTATTATTATCAGCAAAAGTGGTGGCATGTTTTACGGCATTCTCTAATTCTCTGATATTTCCAGGCCACGAATATGATTCTAGTGCTAGCATTGCTTCTGGAGTAATAGATGGTGGGTCGATATTTTCTGGTGTATCTTTATGTAGAAAGTGCATGACAAGTGGTAGGATATCGTCAGGTCTTTCCCGTAATGGTTTAATATTGATAGGGATTACACTGAAGCGGTAGTATAGATCTTCTCTAAAGGTGCCATCTTTGATTAGCTGTTCTAGCGGTACATTTGTGGCAGCAAGAACTCTAGCATCTATTTTGACGGTTGTATTGCTACCCACGGCTCTAACTTCTTTTTCTTGCAAGACACGAAGGAGTTTTCCTTGCATGGCGAGCGGGATGGAGCCCACTTCATCTAAAAAGATGGTGCCGCCATTTGCTGCTTCAAAAAGACCTACTTTATCGTGTGATGCACCAGTAAATGAGCCTTTTGTATGTCCAAACATCTCTGATTCTAGTAGTGCTTCAGGCAGTGCAGCACAGTTGACGGCGAGAAACTCTCCTTTACGGTTGCTGTAAGAGTGAATAGCTTTTGCTACTAGTTCTTTTCCCGTACCACTTTCGCCGGTTATAAGGACTGTGGTGTTGGATGGAGCCACTTTTTTAATCATTTCGCAGGCATTTTGCATTGCGGCACTTTCTGCGATAATGTTTTCTATATGGTGGCGGCTATCGAGCTGTTTTTTTAATGATGCATTTTCGGAGAGTGCATTACTGAACTCAAGTGCTCGCTCAATGGTTATTAGTAGTTCATCAACTTTAAAAGGCTTTGTGACAAAATCAAATGCTCCTAGTTTTAGTGCATCAATGGCTGTTTCGACAGATCCATAGGCTGTAAGCATGATCGTGGTGAGAGGTTGAGGTTTAGCACGAGCAATCTTTAGAAGTTCCATTCCGTTAACGGGGGTCATCCGGATGTCAGATAGTAGCAGATCAAAATCATCTGACATCAGGTATTCTTTGGCTTTTTCACCGTCATTAACAGGTTCTACATCATAACCTTCGGCTCTGAGGAGGGTGCTTAGTACGCTTAAAATACTGGGTTCATCATCAATAAGTAAAATGCGGGCCATGGTTCTATATTCCCTTTATAATATTATCTGCTCTATACTTACATGAATAGTACAGTTATAGGGTTTGATATGTAAAGTTGTTTTTTCTCATTTTTAATAATAAGTGTCAAAAGGCACGGTTTGGATATTGAAATGTTGAGGTTTTGTTTTGTCTAGGAATACGGTATGCAATCGGGACATTTCGGCTACGCTCAATGACCCGATTGCGGTGCTGTGCCCGATCAGGGCGGGCATAGCACCGGTTCCATTCTGATGTTTAGAAGTTTACAACTTCGCTCATCTTGAAGATAGGCATAAACATACAGAGTACAATACCACCGATAATGACACCTAAGAAAACCATAAGTAGCGGTTCAAGAAGAGAGGTGAGGCCTTCTAGCATTGTTTCAACTTCGTCGTCGTAGAAGTCGGCAATGTTATCCATCATGACGTCGATTTTACCAGTTTTCTCACCAGCCTGAAGCATTCGTACGAGCATTTTAGGGAATGCGGTCTGCTCTAGCATGGCTGATGAGAGAGGGTCACCATTTTCAACAGCTGTGTATGCATTCATAACAACTTTGCCGGCGGCTTTATTGCCGGTGGCACCAGCAACAATATCAAGAGCACTTAGGATCGGTACACCACTGGCAATAAGCTGGCCAAGAGTTCTTGCAAAACGTGCGGCTGCAACTTTACTTGTTAGTTCGCCAAATACAGGCATCTTGAGCTTGGCTTGGTCAACGGCAAGTCCACCTTCAGGTGTTGCTTTCCATTTATTAAAGAAGAATAGTGCTACACCAATTACGCCACCGACATATAGGCCATAAGCTTTTATAAAATCACTTACATCGATAAGAAACTGTGTTGGTTTAGGGAGCTCAGCACCGAAGTCGGAAAACATATTTCCGAAAACAGGAACAATAAAGACGATCATACCGATAGCTAGTGCGATAGATATACAGAGCACAATAACTGGGTACATCATGGCTGACTTTACTTTACGTTTTAGGCGTGAGGCAGCTTCCATGAAGGTTGCTAGTCGTGCAATGGTTTCTGCAAGCTGTCCACCACTTTCACCACCACGAATCATGTTTACGTAGAGATCATCAAAGATATATGGGTATAGGGCTAATGCTTCAGAGAATGCTGCTCCTCCTTCAATTGCAGCTTTAACGCGTGTTATAACAGTTTTAAAGCCTGGGTTATCAGTCTGCTCTTCAAGGGCTTCAAGTGATGCAACAATGGGCATACCTGATGTTAACATCGCTGCAAGCTGGCGTGAGAATGCTGGTAGTAGTTCATTTACAATTTTTCGTGAACCGGGAACTTTTTTCTGCTTGCCGCCCTTTTTTTTCGGGCTGTTCTGTTTATTGTTAGTTTTTGCAGTACTGTTTTTTTTGGTTGAGGAGCTTGTTGCTCGGACTACTGGACTCATGATGTTTCTCCTGCGTTATTATATTTTAGGTTTTTATAGTTTATTTTGTTTGCTCTACTATAGATGGAACTACCTTTCTAGCCTCCACCAGTTACTTCAACAGAAGCTTCTAGAGATGTGAGTCCTGATCTTACTCGTTCTAAGCCTACATCTTTAAGGCTTAACATTCCGTTTTCTCGTGCAACCTCTCTTAGTTCGCTGGCTGTTGCCCCATTGAGAATTCCTTCTCTGATTTTGTCATTAACTAGCATAACTTCCATAATGGCTCCTCGCCCTTTATAGCCGTTGGTACAGCGTGGACAGCCTACAGCTTTGTATATTTTTTCGGTACCAAAAAAACCGGCTTCAATGTGGTTTGCCTTTAGTACCTCGTCGCTTATGGTGGTAGCTTTACGGCATGATGTGCAGAGTCGGCGATAAAGGCGTTGTGCCTGTGCGAGAATTAGGCAGGAACCAAGCATAAATGGTTCTGTCCCCATATCAATCAATCTTGTGACGGCTCCAGGTGCATCATTAGTATGTAGAGTGCTTAGTACTAAATGGCCTGTTAACGCGGCTTTAATGGCGATCTCTGCAGTTTCTGCATCACGGATTTCACCAACTAGAATAACATCAGGATCCTGACGCAAAATAGATCTTAGCGTGGATGCAAAAGTAAGTCCGATATCGGCATTCATCTGTACTTGATTGATACCTTCGATCTGATATTCGACAGGGTCTTCGCAGGTTATGATATTCACATCAACTTTATTTATATCTTGTAGGCAGGAGTAGAGGGTAGTTGTTTTACCGCTACCAGTTGGGCCTGTGACCAAGATGATGCCGTGAGGCTGCGCTATTGCGTAGGTCATGGCCTCTTCTGCTAGTGGGTCTAGGCCAAGACTTGCCAAGCTTGGTGATAGTGATGATTTGTCTAGAATACGCATAACGATCTTTTCGCCATGACTGGTTGGCAGTACGCTTACACGTAAATCAACTTCTTTGCCTAGAGCTTTGATATTAAAGCGTCCATCTTGCGGTACGCGACGTTCTGCAATATCGAGATCTGACATAATCTTTATTCTTGATGTAACGGCAGCCTGTAGGTTTTTAGGTGGACTAGGTCTCTCTACAAGTGCGCCGTCAATTCTGTAGCGTAAGCGAAGTCTTTTTTCCATAGGCTCAATATGAATATCACTGGCACCAGTACGTAGTGCTTCTACAAGAATCATATTAACCATACGAATTACTGGCGCACCCTCAGCGCTTTCGAGCATCTCGTCTAGACTAACATCACTTTCTGTATCTTCTAAAATTTCAATCTCACTGCCATTGCCGTGCATGAGCTCTTCCATGTCGAGGCTTTGTGAGCTCTGAGCAAAGATCTTGGTTAGTGCGTCACCAATTTCATTTTCTGGAGCAACGACTGATGTGATGGAGAGTCCAGTGATTGTGCTTATTTCATCAAGTGCTACGAGGTCGAACGGATCGCCTAATGCGAGCGTAAGGTTGTTGCCAAGCTTTGTCACTGGGATGGCCATGCTCTTAACCATCACCTCTTTTGGAATGATATCAAGTAGTTCTGGGTCTGGACTGAAATGAGAAAGGGTTATGGGCTTGATGTTTAGGTACTCTGCTAATGCAAGTGTCATCTGTATGCCGGAGACAATTTTTTCTTCAGTTAGATACTGTTCTAACCGCATGCCTTTCTCATCAGCATGTTCTTGATATTTTTCCAGCTCTTCTGTTTGAATTATTTTACGTGAGAGGAGAATATCAGAAATTTTGCCACTGTATGCTCTATTGCTCATTTTTATTTCCTTAAAATATATATAATATATTATTTCCTACTAAAATATTTTCAAAATAGTATCATATATAAGAATTAATTCTAGAATATATTCTATAATTGACGCATGACACTGTTTAATGGTAGCTATTATTGTATGAATATAACAAAAAGCAATTTGAGTGCCAATATATTTTATATATTAAGAGTGGAGGTATAATAGTTATGGCCGAGCCTATAGAGAATAATGATGATCAGAGTATGGAAGAGGATGTTTGGAATTCTATTCCTGAACATGAAGCTACCCTTGAGAAAACACCAAATGATCAAGAAGCACTATATGCTCTTTCCGATGCGTATAGTCAGATAGGGGATCATACAAAGGCAAAAGAGTACGTGTTACGTCTGGCTACTATTGCGGTAGATAATCAGAGTGGCGCTTTGGCGGTAAAGATTATTGATAAACTTAAGTCGTATGCCGAAGATGATCCAGCCATAAATGATATTATGCTACAAGTAGATCTGTTGGGGCAGTTAGGTGCTGTCGAAGAGTCTTCGGAGGCTACTGCAACAGAGAAGAGCGCCTTAGAGCTTAAGGCTGAAGCAGCAACTTTTAGTCTGGCAAGCGAGATGACTTTTGCATGGAAGTTAATGGA
This sequence comes from bacterium, assembly GCA_030632465.1. Taxonomy (GTDB): domain Bacteria; phylum Verrucomicrobiota; class Kiritimatiellia; order UBA8416; family CAMZLY01; genus CAMZLY01. The sequence continues at coordinate 9,790 of DAOVUR010000022.1, forward strand.
GTCTGGTGACTTGACGCAGGATGAGTATGCTGGAGTTATTAATGATTTAACTGAGATGTCATCACAGGCTGATGGACTTACTATATCGTTATTGCATGTTCTTGAATCTCGTAATATGGGTGACCCTGGCACGTATATGGGGGGCTTGGTGGAGAAGTGCGGTACGCCTATTATTTCTTTAGATAGCTTTGAGGCAACAACGGATACGGCATTAGCGTTACCGATCAATTTCGTGATTATGCGCGGTGCTATAGTGTTTGATTATGCTGGTACGGAAGCGCTTGTGGTACTTCTTAACCCGTATGATCCTGATGTGCGTGAAGAGACCAAGGAGTTTCTTGGTGGGAAGACTTGTCATTTCTTTGTTACTCAGGCCTCGCAGTTTGATCGACGGGTTTCACGAATTACGGAGATTCTGAAGGATAGAGAAGAGGCTGCGGAATAAACATATCTCGATCCGGGATCTATCGTGTGGAGTCGCCGACTTTCAATATTTTCATCTCGTTTTTGTAGGTAAGTATGACGTCGTTTCCCTTGATTGCTTTGAGGGTGACGCCTTCAATAGAATTACCAACATTAATAAACTGCCCGTTGAGGATTGCTTGACCTGAGCCACCACTTGCCACGGCGCCTATCAATTTTAGTTCCGGCCATTTCACAGGTTCAACTTTTGGTTGCGCTTTTACTTCAGGGAGCGTTGCAGCAACCTTTTTTAATACTTTAACTACGGCAGCTTCTGGTGCTGGGGTTGCTTCTTGCTGAGCTGGTATATTGGTAGTGGCTACTGGCAGGTTATTGGCTATTTCTACTGGTAGATTTTTAACAAGTTCTGCTGGTAAGTTCTCGGTTAATTCCGTGAGGGCATCTTTTGATAGTTTTTTTAATGAGAAAAATACTAATCCCGCAGCACCAACAATAATAAGTGTTAATATAAGAAGAACAAGTATAAGTTTCTGCCATGGATTGCTGTCAGATTCTTTCTTTTTCTTCTTTTGTTTCTTTTTCTTCTTCTTGCTATCTTCTTCAGTTACCTCTTCAGGGGCGGGGGGAGGCGTGTTCTTGACTAGCCCTATAGGTTTCTTGACTGGTTTACTTTCAGTGGGGGTAGCAGGTTCAGCTACTGGCTCAGCTACTGGTTCGGCAGATTTTATTGCGGAAGGGATATCAGGTATAGGTGGTGTGACCCCGGCTTCTGGCTCTGTTGTAGTTGTTGCGTCATCTGGATCAGCTTCCTGTTGCTGACGTTTTAGTGCTTCTTGAATTAAACTCATTAATGTGTCCCCTCCAACTGTTTTATAGCCTTCTTAACGCAGCTGGCATCTAATTTTTCTTTCCGTGTAACATACCCTGCCAATAGTGTGTTATCGCAAACAGCATTGATCATCCGTGGTGATCCTTTGGTGTAGCGATAGATCTTCTTTATCGCACTAGATTTAAATATAACATTTTTTCGGTCTCCTGCAACTCTCAATCTATAAAGAATATATTTTTCAATCTCTTCTAGTGATAATGGTGGGATATGGTAGCGTACAGTGATGCGCTGTTTTAGTTGGCGTAGATCTGGACGGTTCAGTCTTGCCTTCAGTTCAGGCTGCCCGCATAGAACTATCTGGATAAGTTTATGTTGATCAGTTTCTAGGTTTGAAAGCAAGCGTACCTGCTCCATTACGGATGGCTCAAGGTTTTGGGCCTCATCAATAAGTAGCGCAACATTTATATTCTTAGAGTTCATTTCTAAAAGGAATTCATTAAGTCTCTCGATATAAGCTAGGCGGTCACGTTCAGGGACTTTTATTCCGAAGTCGTTTAACATGGCTCGTATCAACTGATCTTCGCTTAGCGATGGATTGAGAATGAGTGCTGTCTTCACGCTGTCGCCGAGGCTGGATAGTACTGCTCGGCATAGTGTTGTTTTGCCTGAACCCACTTCGCCAGTTAGCTCAATGAATCCTTTACGCGCATTAATGCCGTATAGAAGATGATCATACGCTTCCTGGTGATGTTTAGAGAAATAGAGAAATCTTGGGTCAGGTGTAATATTAAATGGTGCTTCTGTAAGATTATAATATTTTAAATACATTCTATATTTGGCTTCTATTTAATAGCTGTTTCTAATGATGGTTACAGTTCTCGTCATGAACATGTTCATGCTCATGTTCGTCATCGTGGTTACAGTTTTCGTCATGAACATGTTCATGCTCATGTTCGTCATCGTGGTTACAGTTTTCATCATGAATATGCTCATGTTTATTGTTATGTGATTCATGTTGGCATTTCGATTTATTTTGAATATCAGATTTCAGTATATTACCCCAAAATGAGTTTGCAAGTACTTGTGGCGTTTCACCTTTTTCAAGGGTGACTACACGACTCTTTATACCGCCACGATTTGGAAAGTGTGATAATATCTCGTTGTATAGACATATAGCTTGTTGAGTATCGCCATCATGTTCGGCTAATAGACCGCGGTAGAGTAATGTTTCTGCACGATCCATATTTTCATATTCGTTAAGTTGGTCAGCAGTTTTGCTCCAGAAAAGTAGTGCTGTGTCAAAGGTGTGTTTTGCTTGCTCTAAATTGCCCTGTTTGAGGTAAATTCGTCCTTTTTCCATCTGTATCTGATAGTTGTATGGATTGTTTAGTTGGCCTTCTTTTAAGACTTCGAGTGCAAGTTCAGGCTTTTTCGATGCATTTGCCAGCCAGAAAGATGTGACGAGATATGTTTCGATATTATGAGGATCCATCTTGATTGAAAGCCATAGCCACGGCATGATCTCTTTCATCTTGCTGTGTGATATATGAAAATGTCCTGATGGTGATACTATCTGCTTTGTTCGTTGAAAAATATCATTATGCAGTTTTGTTGTTGTGGTATGTTCGGCGCCCTTATGAAAATATAGATCTGCCGTTTCAAAGAAGTGGCGACTTATAGCCGTTCTGCTGTCTCCTCTAATTATAGATGATAGACTACTGGGAGATGTCGTGTCTGTTCCAGAGAAGGTTGTGATCATACATGACAGAATAAAGGTTATGCCAAGTAGAATGAAGCAGATAAGCCATGGTTGCTTTTTGAATATATTTAGGAGTAGAGTCACGCCATCTTTCTCCTCATCCTTGAATTGAGCCTCTAGAGAAGCGTTTCTTACGATAAAGCAGAACTGCTATAACGAGTACAAATGTTATTAGTGCAGTGCCGTATAGGGCGATTAATGCACAGACGTTGGTTGGCATGGGACCGAAATCATGAACAATACGTTTGCGCATATCGAAAACTTCAAAGTGTGGCATTATATTATATAGCATCAGCAAGGCGCTACTTGAGAATCCTTGCTGATGTGCAAGGAAGTTTGGGACACGTGGCACAATAAGGAAAGATGCACCCGCAAGAACAAACGACAGTGTGGCGGCGGCATCGCTGTTTAGTCTCGTTGAGAATGCCAATGCAATGGCAACGATAATACCGAGCAGGATAGAGTGCAGTATGAATCCTTGGGTCGTTGTAGCCATATCGATCGATCCACCCATGCCGATGGTTACGCCAGCAACTATTAGATAGAAGCAGAAGGTTGCAGCAGTTACAACGCTCCATGCGCCTAGCCATTTGCCGACGATTATCTCGGCATGTGTAATGGGACGAGCTAGCAACGGGAAGATGGTGCCGCGTGATTCCTCTTGTGGTAGCTCTCTTGATGATATATGAATGGCAAGAACCAGTCCAAATATCCATGCCAACATAAGCCCGATATCTTTTACATATCTTGATATTCCACCTAGCCCAAATATATTAAGGGATACTAAGATTATCAGTAGAGTGGAGAGAAGGATAAGTAGTACATAGAGGTCTTTCTGGCGAATCATCTCTAGCCAGACTGTAGTAGCAATAGTACGTATTTTCAACACGATTACAGATCCTTTTCTCTGATGACATTCATGAAATATTGTTCAAGATTCTCGCCAGGCTTGATGAGTTCGTCCGCCTTACCTGTAGCTACAACTGACCCTTTAGCCAATATTACTAGTTGGTCACATATTAGTTCAACCTCCGACAGTTCATGAGAAGAGAAGAATACTGTTTTGCCCTGTTCGCGTAAGTTGCTGATGATGTTTCGTACAGCTTGACGACCGATAGGGTCTAGTCCGCCAGTAGGTTCGTCAAGAATCAGTAAGTCGGGATCATTGATGAGCGCTTGCGCCATGCATATACGCTGCATCATGCCGCGGGAGTAGGTTGCAATACGGCGATTAGCAGCGTCTTCAATGCCGGTAAGTTGCAATACCTCATCAATACGCGCCTTAAGCACTTTGCCTTTAAGTAGAAAGAGGTGTCCAGTCATTTTTAGAACTTCACGACCAGTCATAAATCTGTATGTGTCTGGATGTTCAGCCAAATATCCTATTCTGTTTCTAGCGATAGATTTTTGGACATCCTCACCAAAGATGGATGCGTAGCCAGA
>DAOVUR010000057.1 GCA_030632465.1 bacterium
ACTCTTAAGCATCTCATTAGCAAAATATACAGAACCGTAACCTGTAGCTTCAGGACGAATAAGTGAGCCACCCCAATTTAATGCCTTACCAGTTAATACACCAGTAAACTCATTACGAATTCTTTTGTACTGACCAAACATATAACCGATTTCACGTCCACCAACACCAATATCGCCAGCAGGGATATCTGTATTAGGACCAATATGACGATACAGCTCTGTCATGAATGACTGACAAAAACGCATAACTTCATTATCTGACTTACCCTTAGGATCAAAATCACAACCGCCTTTTCCACCACCCATAGGTAGCGTAGTAAGAGCATTCTTAAAAATCTGTTCAAACCCTAGAAACTTCAAAATACTTTGATTTACACTTGGATGAAATCTGAGTCCACCTTTATAAGGTCCAATAGCGCTATTAAACTCAATTCGGAAACCACGATTAACCTGCACCACACCACTATCATCTACCCAAGGTACGCGAAACGTAATTTGACGTTCAGGTTCAACAAGTCGTTCAAGAATCCGTGCTTCTTGATATTCAGGATTACGATCAACAACAACATCCAATGTTTCCAAAACTTCACGAGCAGCCTGCTGAAACTCCTTCTCACCAGGGTTACGACGATTCACGACATCAATCACACTTTCAGTATAACTCATTACTTCCTCCATGCCTGTTTTATTAACAATAATCAACACACTAATAATTCAAAACGATACATATAACATTGCGGAATATCAACAGAAAAAAGACTAAGTATTAAATATATTAATAGACATATGAGCTTCCTGCAAAACTGATTTCGCAAATGCATGGCAAGCGGGAAGTGTAGCGTTGGCTGTCTCAGCCAAAGGCGACGTGCATAGCACTAGGCGTGGATGTACACATCGGGCTTTGTCCGCTGTTTTGGCTGAGGACAGCCAACACTACACAAAAAGCAGTGTAAATGAATAGTTTTGCAAAAGGCTCAGATATTAGATATTCGGATTGAGGAAAACAGATATAACTACTTCCCCATCACACGACTCGCAAAAACATGAATTTTGTTTCACATAGCGCACCGCTCAGAAACTATTCACTATTCATTATTCACTATTTTCATATGCCTGCGCCAAAATCTGCCTTAGGTCCATTCATCATTGTCCAGCGGCCATCCTGTTTAATCAAGGGGTGCGGCTGCTGATTATAAACTTTAGAGCCGGGCGGCACAGAGTGAGTCAACCAGACATTACCACCAATTTCAGAGTCAGCACCAATAAAGGTATTACCACCCAATATAGTGGCTCCTGCATAAATCACCACATTGTCGCCCACACCAGGATGCCGTTTAATACCCTTGATAGGATTTCCATCGTCATCCTTCTCGAAACTACGCGCACCAAGTGTTACTCCCTGATAGAGCTTAACATTTTCACCAATAACACAAGTCTCACCAATAACAACACCCGTACCATGATCAATAAAGAATCCCTTAGCTATTGTTGCGCCAGGATGAATATCTATACCTGTTAAAGAGTGCGCATACTCAGCCATAATCCGCGGAATAAGCGGCACCTTCTGGCTATAGAGAACATTTGCGAGACGATGCACAATCACCGCATAAACTCCAGGATAGCTCATCACAACTTCCATTGTAGATCTTGCCGCTGGATCACCGTCATACGCCGCTTGAATATCATACTCAAGAATATTCTTTATCGAAGAAAGACTATCAAAAAGATGTTTCACGGCAGCAAGCGCCTTCCCATCACAATCCTCACAGTTGTCGCAAGTCTCAACCGTGCATTGATATTTCCATGCACTACTAATCTGATTTTGTAATCTTTCCTCTGTACCAACTAACTGAGTTTGTAAATGCTCTTTCATTTTGCATGGCGCAACAGTTTCACTACCATGGCAACCAGGAAACAGAACAGAAACTAAATCATCAACAACCGACCGTACAGCCTGCTGCCCCGCTAACTCATGCCCCTTATGAATACTCATTCCCATCGGACACGTCTGGCATTTTTCCAAAGACGCCACTGCCTTTGGTATATAATTTTCATTTTGTTTTTCTATTCTTTCCTTGGTCATTGGATATTCCTTGTTGGATATTGGATATTCATTTTCTTACTAATCAAAGTATCCATAACTATTCACTACCTTTAATACGCCGTAGGCACAATAATTATTCACTATTCACTATTAGTTATTCACTATCTTTCCTAAGAGCCACTGCATAAACTCCATCAGTACCACTATCTGGCGGAAACAGCTCAACCTCTTCCTCTTTACTAAATGGATTGTCCTTGCTCAGCCAATGCTTAATCAACAATGCCCCCTCTTCCGGCTCCATACTACAAGTACTATAAACCATAAGACCACCAGGCTTAACAAAACGGGACATAGAACAGAGAATAGCCCACTGAGTTTTAATCAGACGATCCAAGCGATCCTCAGAAAAACGCCACCTTGCATCTGGACGCCTCCTAATAACCCCCGTATTAGTACATGGGACATCAATCAATATACGATCAAACTCTGTATGGCCATCAATATCATCCTGTCGGCCATTTCCAGCATCACCCTCTATAACTTTAACAGACTTCAACTTAAGGCGCGCAACATTCTTTTGCACTATCTGCAGCCGATCTTCATGTAGATCCATAGCAACTAACAAGCCTTTATCCTGCATTCTACCAGCTATTAATGCCATCTTACCACCAGGGGCTGCACATGCATCCAAAATAGTCTCACCAGGCTGCGGATCAAGTAACCTTACAGCCTCACTAGTAGAAGGATCCTGTACGCTAAACTTACCATCGTCAAAGCCCGGAACATCCGGCACACGAACTCCATGCGACAACTCAACAAAAGACTCTGGACTAAAAGGATGTGGTGCAAACTTAATATCAACCTTCTCTAAGCTGAGCTTAAAGTCATCCATAGATATCTGATTCAAGTCAGGATGCAAGACAACTTGCGGACGCCTATTATTATTTTTGCATAGTTTCTTTGTATTCAGCAAACCAAAATGATCAGTCCAACGTCTAACCAGAATATCAGGATGTGACTCACGCGTCCCTAAATCAGCCTGTGCAATTCTCGTAACCAGCTCATCTTTTTCCCTTAGAGCTCTTCGCAAAACAGCATTCAAGAAGCCAGCCGCATAATCCAGCCCACCTTTTTTTGCCGCCTCCACCGTTTCATAGACCGCCGCATGCGTTGCTACACTTCCCATCTTAAAAATCTGATATAAACCTACCAACAGATATGGCCGCAACTGTGCATCAGGCTGCCGCGACGACAAAATACTGATAATGCCATCCAGCAAGCGTCGCCAACGCGCTATGCCATACACCATCTCCATAACAAATGCGCGATCCTTAATATCGGCATCCGATAACAACCTATCAGGAAAATCACCTTCATCAAGCCACTGACCAACTATCTGCGCCGCTATAAAGCGCGACGAATCATTCTCTTTAAAATTAATCAAAAAAACTCCTATATTTCTTACGAATTAACAAAGTAAACCACATCATGACACAACCACGCGCGTGGTTCAATAGCGTAATTGCAACGTTCAAATAAAAACCTATATGCTCTATACAGTAACTCCCGTCTCACATTACATATTGACTGTTTATATCAATTTGCTAAAGTACATCGTATGAATCTCAAACATATCAGAAATATAGTTTTATTCATCTTGGTTATCAGCTGCTTACTACTTGCACAGAAATATAGCAGAAAAAAAGAAAAAATTGCCATTCCTAACGAACAAACCATACCCAAATCAACCCAAACAACAGATCATTACCACAAGCCAGCCACACCTTCCACACCACCAACCCATTCTTACACCAAGAGACCAGAACAGCAGGCTTCACCAAAACCAGCCCTAAAATCAAGTAACGCTACAACAGTAAAACAAAAAAATATTTTCACTTCTCACCTTAAACTACTATCCCTACTGAAAAACATCGAATCAATCGAAGATCCATTCGAAAAAAGCATTGCAATCAAAGAGCTCGGTAAAGATATAGGCATCGAGAACTTTGCCAATGCAATCGCATTAGCACGTACAATTTCCGATGCAAGTACACGCCAACAAATATATAAAGGTATCTTTGAAGCACAAACAGAGCTCGACCCACTGGGAGCATTAAGAATGGCGGCCACACTTGCAACCAAAACCGTAAATCAAAACGACTACACAACCGCACTTCTTATCTCTCTTCGAGGTGCAGCTGCTGTTGACCCACACACCTCATTATCATATTTAGACGATATAAAAGATCTACATACCAAACTACGTGCTCGAACCGCCATCTACACTGGCTGGGGTAAACTTGATCAGAACGCAGCCCTTGAAGCAGCAGCCAAACTGTCCGAGAAAGATCAGCGAATGGTTGTCCCTGCAATATTTAACGGCTGGGCTCAACGAGATCTGTTTGGTGCTATTGATTACGCTAACGAATTGGGCGATGTCGCAATCAAAAGAACCATCCTATACAACATTGCCAACGGCTTCCTAGAAGACCAATGGGAAGTCTACACCTTTGCAAACACCATCGAAACCGAAGTGCAAAGAATGCCAGAATTAATACAGTCACATGTGCTCACCACCCTATACAACCGCTGGGCAAAAACATCACCAGCAGATGCCGCCGACCATTACGTAACACACTTTAAGGACCAATTCAACACACGTAATCGTGTCCTATCAAACATAATGAGAACATGGGCAAAAACCAGCCCGACAGATGCACTAAAGTGGGCAGAAGAAACAATCGAGAGCGATGACGATTATGTAAAGATAGTAAGGTCAATCACTGGCAGTCTACGCTATAAAGACCCCAAACAAGTTGCAGCCCTACTAGAAGATATGCCATTCTCATTCAGCGATGACACAGCTGGCTCCATTGAAGTCTATAACTTGATGACATCTTGGGCACAGCGAAACCCGCAAGATGCCATAGACTGGGTTGACTCTATAGAGGATAATCGCCAGCTCAAAATCATTGCTACAAAAAGTGTTGCTGCAAATATGGTTATGAAAGACTATCAAGGAAGCATGGACTGGGCAGAAAGCATACAAGACTCCGACATGCAAGCCTACGCCTTCAGTAATATCGCTCTTAAACAATCGTTAAAAAAACTAGATCACTCTGATGAATGGATAGAAAGTTTACCTACAGGCTTCGTAAAAACACGCACCGTTGCCGGTTATGCACTTGGTGCACTGTGGCGATCGCGAGATACAGCCGCAGCCGCAGAGTTCAAACAACAACTTTCTGCGGATGAACTCAACCCAGCAGAATTGATCGACACACTGCAAAAATCCAATCTCGACGAAGTATCCCGCAATAGAATGATCGAACTATTTGAACAGTAGGCAAAAAGCCTACAACCACCTCTAACACTTTACTATCCAATCAACCATGAACTGCCCTTTTCGGATTATAATTTACAACCACCCCATTATTACATATATTATCCCTTTTCCGAATCTAACAACTGATATCTGACAACTAGAAACTGACAACTAATAGATGAAATCACCGATAACACATAAAAAACTAATAGACTGGGCAGGCAAAGATGTCGTTGATGCCGCAGAACGCATGATCACCAAAGGCTTAGTACTTGAAGCCAATCGTGATGGTGATGAAATAACAGGCCGCGTAGCCATAGGTAGTCGCACACTAAAAACCGCACTAACACTTCTTGATGACGGCAATATAGAGAGCCACTGCCCATGCTTCGATAACCGTGAGCGCGGCATAATATGCACTCATATAATCGCCCTAGCCCTCACCATGGTAAAACGCGCCACTGATCCTGAGCGTGAAGCCAAATACCAGGAAGAGCTACGACAAGCATCTCGCATAGAAGAAATTGACGAAAAAGAGTATATCAAACGAGCAGCAGCAGACACCGCCGGAGCAATACACGCATCAATACACATTACTCTTGCCGAGAATTGGCAAGACGGACTCCAGCATGACAAGATACCAATTATCTGCGAAGCATCTTCCAAAAACAACCGACAAACTTTAGATAATGTCACATGCGAAATACCGCTCATTCTCAGCAAAGAAGATGAAGCTATTCTATTTGTTTTAGAAGATATAGCTGAGGGACCAGCACCAGGCCGACAAGAAATATCAAAACGCGACTTTGCTAACTTAATACGGTTATGCAACGGACGAGCCATAGAACAAATTAATGGTAATCCTATCACCGTCAACAATGCAAAAATGAGCACCATTATCCGTATAGACCTAGACCACGAAACGGGTGAGTTGATAATAATCGCGCATACAACCCTGCCAGGCATGAGCGAAGGTCAATTCCCCTCATATATTGTCAGCGGACGCACCGGCTGGATATATGGCGCAGATAATCTATGGCCATTAGGAAACATACTACCCGCCCCTTACCACCCTATATATCTAGAACCTATTATCATTCCACGTAATGACGTACTACGATTCTTTAAGCAGGAACTTCCGCAATTAGAAAAAACATGCGCTATCGAAAGCGAATTAACCTTTGATCTTTTCACCACCGAGCCAGCAACCCCAAAATTTATACTACACGTAAAAGGTAGCGCTGTAGCTCTTGCCGCAACCTTAATTGCACAATATGATAATATAGAATTAATCGCAGGCAAACCAGACGCAAAAGGCCATTTTTCACTACCAGACAAAGAAGATATCCTAAGCTATAAGATCCGCAATATAGAAAGTGAGCAGGCCGCTTTAGCAATGCTAAGACATTCCGGCTTTGTAGGGGAATGTGGTGATACTCTTTCTGGCATCACCGGAGAGCATAATGTCCTCAACTTTCTTGGCACACATCTACCAACACTACGTCGCGAAGGTTGGACTGTGGATATGGATGGCAGAGTATGCCCACACATGGATTCACTAGAATTTGCAACCCCAGTGGTAAACATCGATGATGGTGATGGCTGGTTTGATGTGGGCTTCAACTTTGAGGATATGCAAGGTGCAACCATATCACCTGCCGATATTCAACTAGCTCTCAGAAAAAACAGTTCCTACATCAAGCATGGCGGCCGTACCATCCTTATAGATAGCAATGCAGTTGAGTCTATGTACGACGTCTTCTCCGACTGTTCAAGTGGTGACAGTGCCACCAGTGGACATTTCAAAATGTCCAATATATATGCAGGATTTGTCAAATCATCACTCGATGCCATGGACGGTATCGATATAGAAGATACTCCCGACTGGCGTAAAAAGTCGGCACAATCAAACAGAAAAATGGAACTTGAGCCAGTAGAGCTAACGGAACCACTTGCATCCACCTTACGACCATACCAAAAGGATGGAGTTCAATGGTTACGCTTCTTAGAGAAAAACGGCTTTTGCGGCATCTTGGCCGACGAGATGGGACTAGGCAAAACATTACAAACCCTAACTTGGATAAACCTAGACCGGATCAACAAAAACTCATCCAACACACCTGTCCTGATTGTATGTCCTACCAGCTTAGTCTATAACTGGGCAGAAGAAGCTAAGAAATTTGTCCCGCACCTGCGTATACTGACATTATCCGGCAGCGATCGACATTCCAAATATGCAGATATACTTAATTGCGATATAGCAATCACTTCATACGCACTACTACGCCGTGATCTGAAAAAATTACTAGAAACAAACTTCTCAGCCATGATTCTTGATGAAGCTCAACATATCAAAAACAGATCCACACAAAACTCACTAGCCGCCAAAAAGATACAAGCCAATCATAAATTAGTACTAACAGGAACGCCTATAGAAAATAGCGTAAATGACATCTGGTCAATTATGGACTTCCTAATGCCAGGCTATCTAGGCAACCACCAAGCATTTAAAACCAACTACGAACGACTTATCACCAACGGTGGCGAAGAAGCAAACTACGCGCTACGCAAGCTTCACCGTAAAATGCAGCCTTTCATTCTGCGCCGCCTAAAAACAAATGTGGCAAAAGATCTCCCTGCAAAAATAGAAAAAATAGCCTTCTGTGAATTAACACCAGACCAGAATGCTGTCTACCAAGAACTGCTAGCCGAATCACGCCGCAAAATCGGTAATATGGTAAAAGATAACGGATTCAACAAATCGCGCATGGAAATTCTAACCACACTCCTGCGTCTACGCCAAGTATGTTGCCATCTCGATCTCTTAAAGATGGATGACCTCAAGTCAGATAACCCATCAGCTAAAATGTCCATGTTCCTAGAACTTATCAATGAGGCTATTGATGGTGGACACAGAATCCTAGTATTTATCCAGTTTGTCACAATGCTACACCTCCTGCGCGACCAGCTAAAGGAGATGAATATCCCTATATGCTACCTAGAGGGTTCCACAAAAGATCGTATGAAAGCCGTACATGAATTTAATAGTAATCGCGACATCCCCATTTTCCTCATCAGCCTCAAAGCTGGTGGAACCGGACTTAATCTAACCGGCGCCGATATGGTTATTCATTTTGACCCATGGTGGAATCCCGCTGTAGAAGATCAGGCAACTGACCGCGCACATAGAATCGGACAGAAACGATCCGTATACAACATCAAGCTCATCACCCGCAATACAGTAGAAGAAAAAGTACTGGCAATGCAGCGTAAAAAGAAAGCTGTAATCAATGCCGCCCTAGAGTCAGACCAACAGATGATGAAAAGCCTATCGTGGGAAGATGTCCAAGATCTGCTCAGCTTATAAGTCAGCCAACGTCGATCTCTGACTAAAACCGCTTGCACGCGAGCATAAAAAGAACTACTCTTCCGTACATGTATTAATTTCTAAAATGAGGAATGATGATGAACAGTAAACTCCTAGCAATATTAATCGCCCTTACTTCAACACTATACACATTTGCAGATGTGAAGTTCCAAACGGGACCAACTGCCACAAAAACTAAGAACGGCACCGAAATTAAATTTTCCGTTAGCGAAACCACCGATATTGATCTTGCAATTATCAATGCATCAGGCAAAGTCGTACGACATCTTGCGGCCGGCATGCTAGGCAAGAACCCTCCAGCCCCCCTAAAGCCAGATTCCCTTAAACAGACCATTATATGGGACGGTAAAGATGATTCAGGAAAAGTTGTTACAGAAAAATGCACCGTACGTGTACGGCTCGGCCTTCACGGAAGCGCAGAAAAATATGTTGGTTGGAACGCCTATACATTAGATAACATGATTGAGGGACTCGGAGTTAATAAAAAAGGAGAGTTATTTGTTATCGGCACAGAAAACTTTTGGGGACGCAGCACTATTTCCGTTTTCTCTCGCGAAGGAAAATACCTCAGAACCATACTACCACGCCCAGGAGA
>DAOVUR010000193.1 GCA_030632465.1 bacterium
CCATCACCATTCATGGCTCGAAGCACTCCATTTGTGGTAACAAAGAAAACAGCCGAAAGACCATCTATATCAGATGAATCAGGATCACCATCATAGCCTGCGGCCTTGGTATAAACCTGAACCCAAGCATTATTGGCCGATGTAACATCTACTTGAATAGAATCATTAGAGATAGTGCATGAATCAGATCCTCCGCCAGTAGGCGCCTCTCCTGGATCAACAGCCACTATCCCTGTACCTGCTTCGTTCCAATCAGAATCAATACTACCCTCAAAGCTATCAGTAAAAGGCAACGATACTGCGGCCCCAAGCGATACCCCTATCATAGCCAAGCTAACAGCTATACCTACTAAAAACGGTCGCATTCTCTTTATCATCGATTATACCCCCTTATAAATATTTCAATTCAACAGACGCCATCAACACCAAACATTGATAGCACTCCACTTATTTATTGTGATAATGCCTTCTTTTTGAAGAAAAGTCAAACAAAAAGCAACACCTTATTTTATACGCCTAGTAAACTTATCATTCTGCCAAACACCTTTAAGTCTCGCGCCATTAGGATAGACGCATACACCACGCCCATCTTTTCGCCCATTTTTAAAGATTCCTATATACTCTTCGCCACCCTCATACACATAACGCCCCTTACCTTGACGACGACCATTCACAAATTCGCCTATATATTTAGCTCCACCAATGTAACTATATGTACCATTCCCGTTACGTGCATCCCCCTTAAACTCCCCCTTATAGATATCTCCATTACCAAAACGAAAAATACCATTACCTGATTTCTCTCCGTTTTCAAAGCCGCCTGAGTACTTATTACCATTCTTATAGACCATCGCGCCCTTACCGCTGCGCATATCGTTTCGGAATTCTCCTACATAACGATCACCATTAGCATACGAAAATGTTCCATAACCATCCATCATATCATCTTTAAACTTACCAATATACTTATCACCGTTACTAAACGTAAATGTACCGCGGCCTGATTTCATATCATTTCGGAACTCACCATCGTAACGATCATCATTATGATAATAGTAAACACCCCAACCATTAAAGAGTCCTTTATCGAATCCACCTTCGTAACGATCTCCATTAGGAAATGTGACAACAGATATATCACCTTTAGCACCTTGTTCTTCGCCGGCAATGACCTCGGATGCCATTAGATCCTCCACACTGGCCAAGGCCCCATCCATCCAGTCACCAGCCAATCCAGTATTTTCCACCCCGCTATCCAGACTTGCAACAACTGCAGGCTCACCCGTAACAATACCAGAGATAGCTTGATTAATATCAACTTCGCCTGGCGAATAAATACCCGTTGCCACTAACTGCCCCGTCATTAATTCCTGAGACTTCGCCATTGCTGCTAACATAGACTGCATATCAGCATACTGCTCTCGCAACAAGACCATCTCATCCACACCAGCCTTCTTAACTTCCTCAATCTTATTTAAGCGAGTATCCATCGCCGCAAGTACATTCTTATCTCGTGACTTACCCGATGCCACCCATTTACCAAATCTCTCCAGATTATGACGGACATCTTCCTCATTTTTAACACGCCGCTCTTCAGCTGTATCAATCGCACTGTTAACTTCAGACTGCAGAGTAACCACATGATCTAACTTACCTGATATATGCGTAATTACAGAAGTCTGCTCCTTATTCTGCTGACGAACACCCACAACCAAATTACTAGTATCCCTGGTACGTCGCAACACATAGATTCCCACAGAAAGAAACATCACAAGCACCAGCAACACAATAAAAAGGAATAGCGTACTTGTCCACATCAGCGCCTGACGATTACGACTACGCTCATCTTCAACATATCGCTGCAGCGACTCTACCGTGATTATCGGCGTTGCCACACCATTAGATGGGCGCTCACTAATAACCCGCACCTCCTGCGGAATATCATCGACCGATTGTAGTTCTGCTTCTGACTCAGGCATCATCTTCTCGCATTATCATAACTTTAGTAATAGTCATCGCGCCCTTGAGACTGTTCGCCTTACGCCCAGCACCAATACTTAAGTGGACAACTCTTAACAAGCCAGGAAGCTCACTACGCTGAACCGAGTCCAGAAACTTCAACAAAGATTCTTCAGTTCCTTCGAAACCACCAATATCAACTATATATTCAATATAAGGCGACCCCTTGTCTGGTCTAGGCTCACGATGCTTCATTGAAGTCAACAGCAGGTCCGCCCCCTTAGCCAGATCATAAATCTCGCCTTTCATAAGATCAATGTCGGAATCGGGATTAGTGACCGCGCCAAGCTTCCCTGCAATCTTCGCAAAGTCCTCTTCTACACCGCCACTACAAGCAATAACTTTCTCATTGTAATCCAAGCTTTTAAGATCCGATACTATGAGCATCTTCGTTGTCTGCACACTGCTAACAACTCGCTCAACCACAAAACGATCAACCGCAAGCACAATCAAAAGCCCAATAGCAAGAACTATCAACCCCTTGTCGCGGGTACTTAAATTATCAATTTTAGAAAATATCATTTTGCTTTCTCCAGCAGACAAGATATCTCAAACTTGTACCGCCCAGTCCTACGATCCATAACTGTTGCACCAGTTTCCTTAACTTTCTCAAAGTATGGAGACTGATCCAAAGCATTAACCAACGTCCTAATATCACTCGATTGCCCCGCCGTACCAGCCAACGTCACTTTCTTTGTCGATCGATCCAGATCTACCGCCTTGAAATTAAGATCACCCTTAGACAAATCATATAAATGATCAATTATTGATATAAGCGCATACCTCGGATTCTCGCGGTCATGAACAAGCTTTATCAAATCTCGCATTCTCTCAACATTCTCCGTCGCCGAAAGCGTGGTTTCATACTTATCCCGCAATAAACTATGCCGTTTTTTAATAAGTGATACCTTTGTTACCGCAAACAAAGAGCACGCAACCAGCGCAGCCATCATCATCATTACAAAAACCGTAAGACGACTAGAACGAGCAACCATATTTTTACGCATCCGAACCACATCAGGCATAAGATCAAACTGCAATGAATCTGGCGCCAATGCGGCACCCACAAGTGCTGTTATCGACACACTGCTATATTCATCATTCTCTAAATCAAGCGTTGCGGGGCGTTTCTTAACCAAAGACAAACCATCAATCGTCTTTACCGGCAAATCAAGATTGTCAGACAAATATTCTTCAAGAGCGCCTACTTTTGCACCAGATAAAATAATATAATTAGGAATAACCCCTGCTGACTCACTATGTAACATCTCAATAGAGCGCTTGACACCCTGCAAAAACTGCTCTTTATTCTGCTCGAAATCTTCCTTAAGCAGATCCGCGCCCAGCATAATACCACGAGTAAACACCAACTTACCATCCGACACAACAGCTAGCTCAGAGTTTGTCGCACCTACATCCAGCACTATATCAGCACCCTTAGAACCACTACCACTGGCATTACCCCAGCTCAATATCCCCTCAGAACTGAGCGACATCTTTTCAACCTGCAGCCCTGCAGCCTCAATTGTAGCATAACGCTGTCGCAAAATAGAACGCTGCACAATCACCAGCATAATCTGAGCATAACCACTCTTACTAGCGCTCATGATCACATAGTCAGACAAAATTTCAGCCTTAGAATACGGAGTCAGCTTCTGTACCTGCAACTCCACCATATCCTCAATCTCATCAACCTCATTAGAAGGAAGGTCAACCATGCGCACATTAACCACCTTACGTGGCAAGCAAGCAATAACAGGAATTTTTGCGAATTTGCGCTTCTTATAGGCAGACGCTATCATCCTAGTTAAATCAGAGCCAACCGACTCAAACTTTTCAAGATGCAACTTAGAGAGAACAAGTCCACTACCGCTTTTATCAAACTGGGCGATTTTTAACCACTCGCTACCAATTTCAATAAGCACCACCTGTTTTCTCAACTGCTTTTTTGAATTCTTAGTACTCATGCCAATAAACTATCTTTCCTGACTGCCCATTAAAAACAAAATCTACTCTTACCTCAGCCAACACATCAGACTCCATGTCAGCCTCACCATCAACCAAAGCTTTTCCAACTGCCGTGGCCTTATAGTACCCTTTAGGATATACGGTCAAATACGGCTCCATCTTCTTGAAGAGATCCGCATTATTCTGGAACGACTTAAGTAACAGCAACTCCTGCAATAACTCAAACGCTCCTTTCCCATTCCTGCCGGAACAGTGATAAGAACTACCTAAAA
>DAOVUR010000207.1 GCA_030632465.1 bacterium
AAAGTTTTTCAAGAATTTTACCGACATACAGTTGTTACTTATATGTCATTCTTTAACTAAGGTCCCTGAGCGCAGCCGAAGGGCCGGTGAATTCATGCGGGGCATTTCGGCTCCGTCCTTCGGCTCCGCTCAGGAACCACTCAATGACCCTAAACCTCTTCTCAGTTATTAGCAGCTTTTCTTCTTTGCAACATAGCCCACGCTTTGCCTTGCTTCATATGCTGAACTAATGGGCGATGAGCTGGACATGAGAATGAACAACATCCACACTCAATACAGTCCATTACGTTTAATTCGTCTGCACCTTCAAAATCTTCTGCTTCCAGCATAAAGCTTAATTCAGATGGCATGAGATTCATTGGGCATGCTTCTACGCATCGGCCGCATGAGATGCATGGCATCGATTCATAGTTACTGACTTCGCTGGGTGCTAAAAATAGTAGGCCGGAAGTTGTTTTGGTTGTACATACATCTAGTCCTGGTTGCGCAAAACCCATCATAGGTCCGCCAGATATTATCTTTGAGACATCGCTCTTTGTGGATTCGCAAAACTCAAGTAGTTCAGCGTATGATGTGCCGAGCCGGACTAAGACGTTCTTTGGTGATGTGACGGGCGTGCCTGTTACGGTGGTTACGCGTTCTGTCACAGGTTTACCATTGATAATTGCATCTTGGATAGCGAGTGTGGTACCAACGTTTTCTACAACGCAGCCTACATCCATTGGTAGTCCGGCAGATGGAACTTCTTTACCTGTAATGGCAAATATCTGCTGTTTCTCTGCACCTTGTGGATATTCAGTTTTCAGAATGGCGATCTCTACGTCACCATCAATATCAGCTAATGCTTTGCCCATTGCCTCGATCGCTTCTGGCTTATTAGATTCAATAGCTACTCTTACGGTCTTTACGGAAAGTATTTTACTTATGATCTCAATACCTGTTCTGATTTCGGCTGCATACTCGACCATTAGTCTATGGTCGGCAGTGAGGTAAGGCTCGCATTCTGCACCATTAATAATAAGGGTATCAATAGGTTTGTTTGGTGGTGGTGATAGTTTGACGTGAGTAGGGAAGCCTGCACCGCCCATGCCGCTGATACCTGCTTCAGCAACCTTAGCGATCAGTTCTTTATTATCACTATTCTTCCAGTCAGCGATACCTGTGAGGCCGTCGATCCATTTGTCTTCACCGTCAGGCTCAATTTCGATTGCTGGTACAGTTGATCCAGCCGCAGTTGCTGCAACAACAATAGCTTTTACTGTGCCAGATGTTGGGGCATGTACTGCTGCGGAGATGAATCCTGCAGCCTCGCCGATCTGTTGGCCACGCAGAACAGTATCACCCTTTTTGACAGTAGGGGTGGCTGGTGCGCCAAGATGTTGTGACATGGAAACCTGTAGTAATGTTGATACAGGCATAGTTTCAATAGATTTATCGCGGCTTAGTTCCTTGTTATACTTTGGATGGATGCCGCCTTGTGATTTAAATAGAGCTTTTACGATATTCATGCTGATTCACCAGATGTTTGAGGTTCGTTGGTATTAACAATACATTTGCCAGGGCACTTTTCTACAATTACTTCGTCTGCTACTTCAATACTGTAGTCGCGACTAGCTAGGAAACCATCCATAACAAAGGTCTCGCCGCCGAGCTTTACGCACATACGGCAGCCGATACAGCCAACTTCACAAGCTTTTTTGACGACTGGCCCTTTATCTTTAGAGTTACATAAGACGTGGATCGATGCAGTAGCAGGGACCATGCTGATTATATCACGCGGACATGCAGAGACACATGCGCCACAGCTGATACATAGTTCTGGGTGCACTACGGCAATATCATCTACCAGTTCAATTGCACTTACAGGGCATACTCGGAGACAGCTACCGTAACCTAGGCAGCCGTAACTGCATATTTTATCGCCGCCACCAACGGATGCTGCAGCAGCACAGTCAACAATGCCGTTATACTGAAATTTTCTTGGCGCCTTTGTATTATCGCCGCCACACATTACTACAGCAACCATCTTCTCACCAGCTATTGCTTCTTGGCCAGTGCATTTGCCAAGTGCTGCAAGGGTATCTGCACCGCCAGGTGCGCATAAGTTAATAGTTGCACCATCAACAATAATGGCTTTTGCATAGTCAGCACAGCCCGCATATCCGCAACCGCCACAGTTTGCACCTGGTAATAATTCGTCTATTTCACCAATGCGTGGATCTTCATGTACTGCAAAGAATCTTGCAGAAACAGATAGTATTATGCCGCAAACGAGTCCAATGATTCCGATTGCTACTGCAGTTATAAGTATTAATTGTACTAATGTCATAATAAAATAGTAGTCCTGAATTTTGTTTTAATTAAACAAGTGCAGCGAATCCCATAAATGCGAGACTTAATAGTCCGGCAGTTACTAAGGCAATGGCAACACCCTGAAATGCTCTTGGTGGATTAGCGCGGTCTATCTTTTCGCGTAGTCCTGTGAAAATAATTAGAGCTAGTGCAAATCCGAGGGACGCTGCAAATCCGAATAGCACAGCTTTGAAAAAGTTATATTCTAGCTGAACGTTAAGTACAGCTACACCCATAACGGCACAGTTTGTAGTAATAAGAGGAAGAAAGATACCGAGTGCGCCATGTAGCTTTGGTAGAAACTTCTTCATTATGATATCAACCAGCTGCACAAAAGATGCAATGACCAAGATGAAAGCGATGATTTGGAGGTACTCGAGGTTCGCCCATTCAAGTGCGCGTTGTAACGGCCAAGTAACGGCTGAGGCGGCGGTCATAACAAAAATAACAGCACCACACATACCTAAAGCTGTATCAAGTTTTCTTGAGACACCCAAGAAAGGGCAGATTCCAAGAAACCTAGTTAGAACAAAGTTGTTTACTAATACTGCACTAATAACAAGAAGAACATATTCGATCATAATTTATACTTTTTCTCTAGAGGTGCTTGCAGATAGTTTTGCAAGAACCTACCTGATTCAAATAAAAAAACTTGCGTAGTATTGCGTATAAAAGAGCTTATGAGAAGAAAAAAATAGAAAAAAGGTTCTGTTTTCCGTTTTAATGATAATGGTGCCTCTGGAACGGTGGTTGAATTGTAGATATTGCGCAGTAAATGCTGTTAATTACTATTGCGCGAGCGATAAGTATTGATATGTATAAGGAATTTAAATATATTTCGTAACTCAATTAAAAATTAAATCAATATTTGGAGAAGTATAATGTCATACGAGTTAGCTGGAGTTGTAAAGTTAGTGCAAGATGTGGAGTCGTTTAAGAATGGTTCATTCACGAAGCGCGGTGTAGTTGTAACTGTTGAAGAAGGCAAGTTTCCACAAGAGATCGTTTTGGAGTTTGTGCAGGATAAGGTTTCTCTGCTTGATGATGTAACTGCTGGTGACAATGTACAGATAACATTTGATATTCGTGGTCGTGAATATAATGGTCGCTACTTCAATAACCTTCAGGCATGGCGTCTTCAGAAAGTTGGCGCTGGCTCTGCTACTGGCGCAGATGCTGGTGATGCTACGAGCAGTCGTCCGCCACTACCTAACGAAGCACCTGACAATATCGAAGAGATCGACGGCGTCGATATGCCGTTCTAAAAACAGTAGACAGAATTCAGTAGTCAGATATCAGCATAGCACCCTTGGCGGGATTGCTTGTTATGAGTTTGTCGGTCTGGCTGCCATGATTTGGATTGCGCTTCGTTTTATTCATGGTTGACTAAAAATACTTTTAGAATCAAGCAGTGATGCTAAGTTTTATATTCTGGCGATTTCTCAGCGACTTTAGCTTCTAAGATATGTTCTTCGTCTCTTTTGTTTCTGCAGTATTCTTTTATCTGTTTA
>DAOVUR010000114.1 GCA_030632465.1 bacterium
CCGAAAGATGCACCTTCGAATTTGGTGATTGCTGGACGTTATGTTCTAACGCCTGAAATATTTGACTGTATTGATCGTACAGCACCTGGCAAGAATAATGAGATTCAGCTTACCGATGCTATGGAGTTGTTGCTGAAAGAGCGTGCGATGTATGGATTACGCTTTGAGGGGCGTCGTTATGACCTCGGTAATAGGCTAGATTTTCTTAAGACGAATATAGAGTTTGCTCTTATGCGTGATGATCTTAAAGAAGGAATGGAAGAGTTTATCAAAGAGCTTGCTGCGAAGATGTAGCAGGAATCATGATTGATTGCGAAGCCGAGGGTTTAATACCCCGTAGCTTGCTGCGTCATGAATTGTAGGGCTGGAACGGCTGAGGTACGATGCCTTCCAGCCAGGCCCGGCGGGAAGGTTTCGCAAGCTCAACCGTTCCAGCCCTACAATAAATAGATACCTTCGGGGCTTGCCCCGAGGAGCATCATTTGTTGTAGTATGTTTGGGGAAACCCTTTGTTGATTAGTATATAAAAAGTGGAGTTAGAAATGAGTATTGAGTTTAGACAGGATTGTGATTATTCGTTATTGGTGGCAACAAGTATGGGTGTACGCTTAACAGCTACGAATGGACAGCCTATGCATAGTAGCAGTAACTTTTTTATGCAGGCGACTAGTGCTGAGTCTAATGTGGCTAGTATCTCTTCGTATTTGGGTCTGCCTACAAAGGTTCTAACAACTTTTGTTAAGGATAGTCCTATTGCACGTTTTATTAAGGATGATCTGGCTGGTCGTCATATGGCGTATGAAGGTAAAGATGTTGAACAGGGTGATCCTTGGGGATATCGTCATCAGTTTAACTTGGCTGATAGTGGCATTGGTTCCCGTGGACCGCGTGTTCAAAATGACCGTGCTGGTGAGGTTGGCCGTACTCTTAGTGTTGATGATTTTGATCTCGATCGTATTTTTGGTGAAGAGGGTGTACGGATTATTCATCTTTCAGGTCTGATTGCTGCACTTTCTCCTGAAACAGGAAAATTCTGTCTGGAGCTTGCACGTGCTGCAAATAAGTATGGTACTCGCGTCTCCTTTGACTTGAATCATCGTGCTTCATTCTGGATCAATCGTGAAGAAGAGCTTGCAGCGATCTTTAAGGAGATAGCAAGTGTGTCCGATATCCTTATTGGTAATGAAGAAGATTTTCAGCTCTGCCTTGGTATTGAAGGACCAGAGGCTGGTGGCGAAGATCTTGCTGCAAAGATCGAGGGATTCAAAGGTATGATCAATCGTGTGAAAGAGGCATATCCTAATGCTTCTGTTTTCGCTACTACATTGCGTGAAGTTGTAAGTGCAAATGCCCATCGTTGGGGTGCTATTGTTGCTGAAGGTGATAATTGGCATGTGGTAGAACCGCGTGAGATTGGCGTGATGGATCGTATTGGTGGCGGTGATGGTTTTGTTGGCGGTATGCTCTATGCAATTCTTAAAGACTGGGCACCAGAAAAGTGGATTCAGTTTGGTTGGGCTTCCGGTGCATTTGTGACAACGCTTCTTACTGATTATGGTCAGCCTGCAGATGAAGATCAGATCTGGAGTATCTGGGCTGGTAATGCTCGCGTTCAGAGATAGCTTGAAATTAATTACGAATTACGAATTATGAATTACGGTTGAGAAGCTGTTGATTATGGATTCGGAATGAAATAAAAAGCCAGATTGCAGTAGTTGCAGTCTGGCTTTTTTCGTGTGAGGGTCTGGGAGTGTGTGAGGCTTCGCGTCGCAGTATAAATAAAGGGTGAAGATTTAAACTGTGCGCTCTGAAAATAGTTTGCCAGAATCATTTTCGCTCTACGGTGCTGTGCGCTATTTAAAAGGGTAAAGGGAAAACGGTGCGCTATGAAGGGCTTTACCACGAATCTCACGAATTACACGAATCTGTGCGGTGTGTTGCTCGGCGGTGATGGCTTTTATTTGTTTGTCTCGTAAACTCGACAAGCAAATGCACGCCATGCAGGCATCTTTTAAAGGGTGAATTGAACGCTGAACTCTGAACGATGAATTCTGAAAATGCTCTACGGTGCGGTGCGCTACTTGACAGGCTCGAGGCCTGTTTTACTTGGTTATACGCGGCCGAGGAATTTGCCTGTTTCGGTATCAACTTTAATGATCTCTTCGTTGGCGAGATACTCGGGAATTTGCACAATGAGCCCCGTTGACATTGTTGCTGGTTTTGTGCGGGCTGTCGCTGATGCGCCTTTCATTGATGGTGATGTTTCTGTTATCTGGAGTATGGCTACAGGCGGAAGTTCTATACCGAGTACTTTATCATCAGACACTAGGGATTTAAGACCTTCCATATCTTCTGTGATATATAGACGCACATCGCCTACCTCGTTTTCTGTCAGTTGGATTTCTTCGTATGTTTCGCTATCCATAAAGACGTATTCACCTTGGTTTTCGTAGGAAAATTGTACTTCGCGGCGTTCAAAGTCTATATCAGGGAAGCTCTGATCGCCTTTGCAACTTTTATCAACTTTGTTGTGTGTCACTAGGTTTCTAAAGCGCATGCGGTATAGACTAGCTCCGCCTCTGGCTGTTGGGGTTGAAATGCTTAACGTCTCTAGAACGTGTGGTGTATTATCAATGCCGATGATGCTGCCTTTTTTTAAATCGCATGCTTTTGCCATCTTTTTCTCCTGTAGATTTGGTTATATATATAAATTCAGGGTGTCAATATAGTGGATATGGGCAGAATGAGAAAGGATATTTGCCGCGAATGTAGGAATAAAAATTTGCTGGCAAAATATGTGCGTATTGCGTAGCATGTTTGTTTAACGGAAAAGAGAGTAAATATTATGAAGAGTAGACAATATTTAGAAATACTTAAGGAAACAGGAGTCTATAAAACTGATCCTAATTCCCCTGTTAGATTGTTGGATAGGTTGTTTGGAAAGTCTGACGTTTGGTTTTACCTACGATTATATACGATTTTGTATAAGGCTACGCATGTTGCAAAGACACCTGGACGTTATACCGATGATGAATGGATGAATACAACCAGTAATATTATATCTTTGGTTGAAGGGTGTGGAGGCAAGGTTCATATAGAAGGTAACGAGGAGTTTTTGAAATGCGATACACCTAAGGTTATTGTTGCAAATCACATGTGCCTACTTGATACAATGATTTTGCCGCCTATGTCGCTTATCGATCGCCATGGGACTATGATTATTAAAAGAAGTTTATGGGATCAGCGTTTCTTTGGACGGTTGATGAAGGAAGTTGGGGCTATTCCTGTTGACCGTGTGAATCCGCGTGATGACCTAAAAGTGGTTATGACAGAGGGGAAGAAGGCGTTGGAAGCGGGAAATAATATGGTGATCTACCCGCAGTCTACGCGTGCTGCAGCATTTAATCCGGAGAAGTTTAATACGCTAGGTGTTAAGCTAGCTACACGTGCCGGCGTTAAGATTATGCATATAGCAATAAAGGTGTATTTTGAGGGGATAGTTAATAATATGAAAGATATTGGGCCACTTGATCGTAGTAAGGTTATAAGATTACGCTTTGGGCCACTGTTATCGCCAGACAAGAGCAACTCACGGGAAGTGCATGCTGAATGTGTAAGTTTTATCAGTAGCACATTGAAAGAGTGGGGCGGCAAAATTAAAGAAAAACAATCGAAAAAACGATAATATAAATAGGGGATAATAATGATACCAGATCTACAGTCTAGCTTGATATGTGATGATGTACGGCAGGAGCGAAATGGTAAATTCATGTTGATAGGGCTTTTTGATGTGATTGGTGTACCAAAGTTTCCTATGGTTTTTCAGAGGTTATGTCTTGTTAATCGTTGGTGTTGTGGTGAGGGTGAGTTTGAACAGCATAGTAGAATCCTACAGCCTGATGGGGTGACGCCTGTAGTGGATGGAAAGGTTGTTACTGTTAAGCTTGCTGGTAGTGAGGCTTCGGCAACGAGTGTTGAGTTTTTTATGAATGTTAAGTTTGAGATACCTGGAACCTACTGGATTGAAGTTCTGTTGAATGATGATCTTAAATTACGCTATCCTTTAAGGGCTAATAAAACTGAGCAGCCAGCGGGCAACTAAGAGCGGTAGTAAAATACCGAATATATAGTAGTGATGATGGATGAGTTAGCCTCTGTTATGGTGCGAAATGGCAAAAACAAGTAGATATAGAGTGGTTTGTTGTAATTATCGCTATTTTTGTAGAAATAGAGGGTGTTAACAAATTGTTAATAACTGTTAAAAACTTTCCTGATAAGCAAAAACGTAAACAATTGGCTATAAATCAGTTAGCTTTTTTTGTAATTTTCTGATAAATGGTTGTCATGCGCCTGCTGCATCGAAAAATGATCGTATGTCTCTGTGTTGCAGGATGTTATGTTTAAAGTTCGGGTTTGTAAGATTATGCGACGTAGTATGCGTTTAATGCACGAAGTGCCGAAGTTACGGTCTGTAACGCATGTTTGGCTCTTCGTGAGGTTATTTCTGATACTATTTTATAACATTGGAAATTGCCGGTATTTAAAATATGACAGTAATTGACATTTTTTGTGGGTTTTGAGGGCAGAAAGAGCTATTTTAATAAAAAACAGTAGTAGGAGTTTGGTATAATGAGTGATCTAAAGGTTAAAGAGCGTAAATCAGCAGCGGTAACGCTTTCTGATATGGAAATCTTTATTTTTCCAGAACTGATGTACAGTCTAGTATTGGCGAATATTATGTCTCCTGTAATCTGGCGCTGGCGTGAAGACTCTTGGTTTGATGGCCTGGAAAGAATGCGGCCATATCGTCGTATGACTCGCATCAAGCAGTATATCATGGATCATTATATATTTAATCTTGATCTTGATACTTGGGGGCTCACAACTAAAGAGAAGGAGATGGCGCGTTTTGCTAGTTTTATTGATACAGAGACGCTGGCAAGATCCAATGCGCTATTTGGTTATGAGGGGGATAAGTACTATTTTGATATAGATATACGCCGTCATTTCGGCCTGGATAAGTATGAGGGCATGGCCATTCCATATTGGAAGACAGAGACGGTTGAGGCTATGGATGGATTTAAGTATAGGCCGAACTATGAGACTGGAGCTGGTGAGTGTGTTTCGCTGGCGGCACTCTATGCGGCGGCACTATTTGTGATTGGGAGAATTCCGTTAGAAGATATCTATATGATGGCAACGCCGTTACATTCGCAAAATTATGTTGATTTAGATGATGGAGTCTTGACTAATAACCGAAGGTTAGTAACCAAGAATATGTGGTTTAATGGAACTGCTTTATCAGCTCAAGCGCGGCGTGCATTAGAGAATGAGCGGGTGACAATTGTTGCGCATGCAACGGGACATATTCATACGGTGTATGATGAGGCTACCATTGATAAGGATGCATATTTTAAGTTCTCCGGTAAATTGAATAATTATCTCAAGGCACCGGTAACGACCGAGTTGCTTGGGAATTTCTTGCGACATCATCGTGATCTGCAGGCGTGTTTTCAGGTGTCATTTCAGCGACATGGGGTTGCTCATTATGTTGCTATGGAACGTATCTTTGAATATGAGCATGGTTCGTCCTATAGGGTTACTGATAAGACGCGTGCCAAGTTGGTTAATGAGATAGATAGCGAAGAGTTAATGCATGATCCAATACCGAATAGAATCGAGTTTAATGAGGTGGAGGCGTTTATAAAGAAGAGTAACTTGGATATATCTAAGCCAGAAGATGTTAAGGTTCTTGATGCTCATTTTGTGCATGAGTGTTTGGGCCCTAAAGGTGCGATAGATAAGTTTGTTAAGTTTTGTCATATCATACCTGATCTCCCTGATCATACTACGAAGTCATTTGATACTAGTCAGGAAACACTTGGGCTGGATTCAGACATGACGAGGCAGGAGATTATTGAACGCTTAGAGATGATAAGAGGTGGCAATGTTGTGGTTGATCTGTCGTTTTATTCATATCGCGATCTTTCACGGGTGGAGTCTGGTCCGTTTTTGCAGGCTGCATTTGAGCGCAATCCGGTTACTGTTGATGCAACGGTGGATATGTCATTGTCTGATATTTTTGAAGAGTTGCAGGGTATGCCTAATGAGTCCATTTATGAAGGTAAGGGGCGACTTGCTCAACCTGATGAGGTGTGGAATTGCGGGCGTGGTGATGGGGTGGAAAAAGCGTTATTGCTAGTAAATGTTTTTGTTAACAGGGCGACAGGAGAAGCGTGGAAAATAAAGATATCGGATGCAAAGG
>DAOVUR010000160.1 GCA_030632465.1 bacterium
CTAAAAAACATCAATCACTATTCACTGTTCACTATTAGTTATTCACTACCTACGCCATCTCCAGTGATAGATCAGCAGAAGGTGCAGAATGAGTTAAACAGCCTAACGAAACAGCATCGACTCCACTCTTTGCTATATCCAGTACATTATCCAATGTGATCCCGCCTGATGCTTCAAGTTTACTAACACCACCACATATCTCCACGCATCGTTTTAGATCTGCGGGGCCCATGTTATCTAACAGAATCCATTCAGGCTTCGACAGAAGCGCACTTTTCAATTCCTCTTCAGTTTCAATTTCTACCTCAACCACTACATTAGGAAATCTTTCACGCGCAGCAACTACCGCTTTATCAAGCCTAGACTCATCACCACCGCGCCATAGTTGACGATGGTTATCTTTTATAAGTACACGATCATACAATCCCATGCGATGATTATCACCACCACCACAAAGAACAGAATATTTTTCGAATATTCGTAACGTCGGCGTGGTCTTACGTGTATCCAAAATCATGGTATCGGTACCAGCAACCTCATTAACAAATGATTTCGTCATGGTTGCGATCCCGCACATACGCTGCATAAAGTTAAGCGCTGTACGCTCAGCTGTTAATATCCCTACTGCTGGCCCAGTGATTTTCAAGATGACATCATCTAATTCAGCAGCAGAACCATCTGCTATCAACACTTCACACTTTATAGTTGAATCAACAGCCTCAAATACTGCAACAGCAACATCTACACCGGCAACAGTGAGTGATTCGCGGGCGAGAAGATCTGCCGTCACAACAGCATCTTCGGGAACCAATGCAACACTAGTAACATCAACACCACCAGCAAGATCTTCGTCTAAAGCTAATTTAATAGTGCTGAGCACCTGTTTGTTTAATGTCAAATCTGGTAAATTCATTATCTTTCCCCTACTTCCTTACTTAAACCTTTTTCGGTGTTCCCTGAACGGAGCCGAAGGGCCACCGAACGACTCAGCAACGCCGGCTTGTTCGGAGAACTGCGCCCTACCTTCTTCCGCTCTACGGACTACCTCCCGGAGGTAGGTAGTTACTCCTAACAAACATCAATAATTATTCACTATTCATTATTCATTATTCACTGTTTTTTCCCATTTAGTCGGCAAATATATGCTGCCCTCAAATCGCTTCGGATTATTAACTCCTATTGAATAGTGATTATCAAGGCGATGATAGTTCACTGTATGGTCATCTGAATGCACCGAGAATGAGAAGAGATAGTTCCCAGAAGCTAATGCCAGGTCACTGATATTTAGTACCACTGAACCGTCACCATTAATTGTGCCGGTATCAAAATTCTCAATCTGGGTATTACTACCATGAACCAGGTGCCCTTCAGCATCGGCAATACCAAAGCCAAAAACCGGGTTTGTAATAGCACAGCTAGCTTTATAAGATATCTCTATAGTTACTGCTTCACCAGCATTAAACTTATCTTGGGATACTCCATCTGCGTTACTAAACTTAACGCCTGTGAGAGTAACCTCTCCGGTCCCCCACTCTCTCTGTAGGCTACTTGAGGCATCTTCCCTTGAATGAGACTCGTAGTTATTAATAATATCATCAGGGTCACCCATGCCGATAACCTCTCCTTGTTCAAGAAAGAGAATCTTATCGCTGATTGACTGAATCGTATGCAGGTCATGCGAAATGATAAGCATTGTCTTACCCTGTTCTCTAAAGCTATTCATTTTCTTAATGCACTTACGTTGGAAGTCAATATCACCCACAGATAACACTTCATCAATCAGTAATATATCAGGATCAACTTCAACTGCTACTGCAAATCCTAGACGAACATACATACCAGACGAGTAATGCTTAACAGGCTGATCTATAAATTTTTCTATACCGGCAAAATCAACAATAGCATCAAATCGTTCATTCATCTGCTTGCGGGTAAGCCCCATTATAGCACCAGCAAGAAAGACGTTTTCTCTACCAGTAAGTTCAGGGTGAAAGCCGGCCCCCAGTTCCAGTAATGAAGAAATAGTCCCTCGTGTCTCTATAGATCCCTCTGTTGGCGTCTTCGTTCCTGCCAGTAGCGATAGTAGCGTGCTCTTACCTGCGCCATTAGAACCAATAATGCCTAAAGTCTCGCCGCTCTTGACCGTAAAGTTGATATCTTTTAAGGCCCAAAAATCTTCTCTCTTACTGCGTTTACCAGGAATCACCATATCCATGACCGCAGCTTTCAGGCTACTGGAACCACTGTTACGCAAGCGAAACTTTTTGCTCATCTGTTTTACAACTATTTTATCAGAATCCATAATTCAACTATAGCTCATCGCCAAAGAGCTTCTCCGATTTTTGAAACACAAATAGACCTACAAGAAGAAAGATCATTGAAACAGTGAATGACAACATTAAGAACTCTGTTCCAGGATTAGGTGCAGAGAGAAATGCCATACGATATGCGGACACAATACCTGTCATTGGGTTAAGAAAATAAGCCACGCTTACCCACCACGGAAAGCCATGATTATCCATAACAAGTCCAATAGGATAAATAACAGGAGTCATAAAAAACCATGCTAACATGACGATAGACATAATATGCTCGGTATCGCGAAAGAACACATTAGCAGCCGAGAATATTAATGCTACTCCAAGGCACAGTGCAAATTGAGTAAGAATAATTAAAGGCAGCAGATATAGAGCGCCAAAATCTACACCTTTAACAAGCAGATAGCCTATAACCACTATAAAGGAGAGAAGGAAATTAACTAAGTTTGACTTAACCATTGCTAAAGGAAGAATTATTCTAGGGAATGCAGATTTTGTTACTAGATTAGCATTGCCAACTATTGCGTATAACGAGTCGCCAAGACACATAGCAAGAAACTGCCATGAAATAATTCCTGTCACAAGAATGGGTAGATCCATCGGGAAGCGTAATACACTAAGAAATAGACTGTAGATCAGAATGAGAAAAAGCGGCCCAAGTAGTGTCCAGAAGAACCCTAATGCAGAGTTTTTATATCTAATCTTAAGATTCCGTTCTACCAGAATCAGGATTAACTCACGTTTTTGCCATATATCTTTAAATAAATTTATCATAATTATAAAACTTATATTATTTCCAATGCGAGGTCCCTGAGCGGAGCCGAAGGGCCGGTTCATATAAACACGTGGCATTTCGGCTCCGCTCAATGACCCGTTATCGAACGAGCCTACAGCCTAATTGCCTATCCTAAAACTTATAATTCGCACCAACTCTTATAGCACTTTCGCCTAGAATATTGATAGTACTAAACCAGTTGACCCCAGCTTTTTTAATGCTAGCACCAAAGGTCAATATAAATGGATTGGTCCGCTCAACATCAATTGTATATGAACCTTCAGTCGTATCTATTGTCGATTCAATATCAGCCGCATGGTACGCAATCAGATCCGCCGCCGCCCAGCATGCCCAGTAGTCAGTCTTATACGACATTGAGAGGCCAAGTTGAAACATCTTTTCTGTAAATACTGCTGACTGAGTTGTTGTTGCTAGGTCGGTTATAGTTTCAATACTTTCGATACCATTTGTTCCTTCTGGCGGAATAACTATTTGCGATTCTGTTAAAGCACCATACGACAAATCATAATCCTCTTTTCGGTATGAACCATCAGCAGTGGCCGCAAGTAACCATCCATCTTGCTCCCATAATGAGTGGCTATAATTAAGGTTCCACCACCAACCGCTGCCATTTCGTAGGTTGACATCAGTAAACGGTAGATCCGGAGTAGCCATTTCACCACTCCAATCGGCACGCATAACCTTTCCTAGTTCAAGAGTAAACGGCATGACCTTGAATTTCACCCCCATTGAATTTCGGCTAATCTCCGCTTCACTAGATCCATCAAGTCCAGATAGCTTGTAGTCGTAATTCACTTTTTCCATAGCGGATATATCTACAGATACACCTAACCTTTCGGAAAAAGGAATGCCTTTATAAGGGCGGATTTTCGATTTAGCGCTGGGCTTAGACGTAGGTGATGTTCTTAACTTATAGTATGACCCAGAGTCACTATTACGAGGCTTTTTATATTTGCTAGTAGAAAAATACGGCACAGTATCCGAAACAGGTTTAGTAGCAGGTTTATAAGTTGGCTTAGTAGTTGCTAGCGGTGTTCGTTTGACTGGTGCTGGATTATTCTTCGCCACTGCATCAGCCCACATCTTGGACGCTGGCTCTGTAGAAACAGAAGGCTTAGGAGTTTTTGCAACCGCAACCGTAGTTGCGGCAACTGCGGCAGTAGCAGCAACAGGCTTTATTACTGATACCGGTTGCGGCTTGGGTGCCACCTTTGGTGCCGGAGCAGGTAACGGCTGAACATACGGTATCTCATTTACAGAAACAATAGTGAAGAGATCATTATCAAGACGGATCATTCGTCCCTGCATAAACTCATAAGGTTCAGACGTAACATCCTTATCAATACTTTTAAGCCGCATAAATCCGTTCGAGGACAGCTTGATCAGATATTTCGTAGAGTTAATCTCCGCAACAAAGTTATCTTGCAATACAAAAGGCCCATAAATAGTGCCTGAAAGCGGAGACTCCAAGCTGAATGACTGTGATGTTGTCTCGGCAAAAGCGTTACAGCAGAGCAATAAAAACAGTAATACCCCCGTACATTTCAAAAATCTCATTATCTCAAATCCTCTAATATGGAATTATGCCAATTATTTTTTATAAGTTCCTTAGTAATTTGGCATTATCTGAGACTTTTTGCAAAAAGAAAGTGGTCATCAATGAAACTAATGATTCTTGAGAAAAAACATCCAGTAAAACAGCTCTCCGAAGCTGTCCCCGTATCAGCGTCAGAGCGCCGATCTACCTTCAAAGTAAAACAGCTCTCC
>DAOVUR010000055.1 GCA_030632465.1 bacterium
CGAGTTATCTCTCGGCCAACATGCAGCCGCCCGCTCGACTGTTACGACGTGAGCGTAAGGTGCAGCGTAACAAAGCAATAGTCATGTGTGTTTTTGTGCTGGTAGTGCTCTTTCTGGTGGTCTATATGTTTTTGACGTAGCTAGAGCTGGGCTTTTTGGTTTCAGACTTCATCTCACATTATGAGGGCATTTCGGCTCCGCTCAATGACCTCGTAATGCGTAGCTACGCCCGGCTACTCATAGCCAGAGTAGATGAGGTCCCTGAGCGAAGCCGAAGGGCCGGCGCAAAGTTGTGAGGCGTGAGATCGCGATGAGAAGTCTATTCTACTTCTACAAGTTGTGCTGATACTGGCTGGCCTAGGAAGCTGCTTGCTAATGTTTCTGTATCTGCGTAGATGTCGGTTAAGTTGATGCTGATTGTTGCTGTTTTATGTTGAGTGGTTGATATTTTCTTCTCTTCTAAGAGGGTGGCGACGGAGCTTGCGGCGGCCGTTGCTGAGTCTACTAGTGTGAGATTAGGTGCAATCTGCTTTATCTGCTTGGTTATGAACGGGTAGTGAGTGCAACCGAGAACTAGTGTGTCTATATTTTCGTTAAGTAGTGGTGCTAAGTATTCGTGTAGTATATCTAAGGTTACGTTGTGGTCAATCCAGTTCTCTTCTACTAGATGTACTAGTAGTGGTGTTGCCACTTCGATTACTTTGCTGGTAGGATCTATCTTGTTAATTGCTTTTGTGTATGCGCCGCTACGGATAGTTGTTTTTGTGCCTATTATACCTATACGTCCTGATTCTGAACTGTTGACTGCACTTAATGCGCCGCTTTCTACTACGCCAACAACTGGTAGGTTAATATGGTGACGTACATGTTCAAGCGCAACGGCAGAGGCTGTATTACACGCTATTACAATTATCTTGGCATCTTGCGAAATCAGAAAGCCTGAGTTGGATAATGCAAAGTGCTGAACTGCAGTCTCTGACTTTGACCCGTACGGTAGATGCTCTGTATCGCCAAGATATACGATATCTTCATGTGGTAAAAGTTTAAGTATCTCTTTTGCTACAGTAAGTCCGCCAATGCCAGAGTCGAATACGCCGATAGGTGAGTTTTTGTCATGCATTATTTATATTTCCGTGGATTAATGCCAAGTTTTTGTATGCGATAGTTCATGATGCGTTGTGTTGCTTCCAGTTCGCGTGCAGCCGCCGCACCATTGCCACGATGGCGTTTAAGTGCATCGATAATCAGCTCTCGTTCATACGATTCAACCAGCTGCTTGAGACTGGCGCCTTCTGTTGGAAGGATGGCAGTATTTGTCTCGGTGTCTGTTTGCAATGATGGTGGTAGCATATATCCATGAATAACATTATCGCTACCTGTTAAGACTGCGCGTTCAATGCAGTTTTCAAGCTCCCTAACATTGCCGGGCCAGTGATATGCCATCATCATATTTATGGCGGCTGTTGATATTCGCTTTATATTTTTGCCATACTCTTTGTTATATTTTGTTATGAAATGATCGGCAAGTAGTATGATGTCAGATTTACGGTCGCGTAGTGGTGGCAGGTGAATAGGAAATACGTTTAAGCGATAGTAAAGATCTTCGCGAAAACGGTGCTCCTTGATCTCCTCTTCCAGATTTTTGCTGGTGGCAGCTATAACACGAACGTTAACGTTGATGCTATTATCGCTACCAACAGGTTCAAATGATTTTTCCTGCAACACGCGTAGAAGCCGCACTTGCACCGCTGGTGAAATATCGCCAATCTCATCAAGAAATAGTGTGCCGCCATTTGCCTGTTGAAAGCGCCCCTTACGTTGCTGTAAGGCTCCAGTGAAAGCACCTTTTTCATGTCCGAATAGTTCGCTTTCAATTAGGTTCTCAGGTAGAGCTGCGCAGTTGACCATGATTAGTGGATTGTTCTTGCGTGAACTGCTGTAGTGAATGGCGCCAACAACTAGTTCTTTGCCTGTTCCTGATTCTCCGCGAATCAGCACTGTGGCTGGGCTATTTGCTACTTGTGCAATCTGTTCGTAAACAGTACGCATGCTGCTGCAATTACCGATAATGTTGCCTGGATGGTATGAGTTACCTAGCTGTTCTCGTAGTCGTCTGTTCTCATCCATGAGTCCTTGGCGTTCTTCGATCTGCTCGCGAATGCGAGCAACACCTTCGGCTAACATGTTGCCTAGAAGTATCAGGAATTCTTGATCTCGTTCCAGCTCGCTCTGACTTGCAGGTGGACGGTCTATGCTGAATGTGCCGATGACTTGTCCTTGATGAATAATAGGGACGCATAGAAATGCAGTATGCCCCTCTTTACGAACATCATTTTTGTAGAGGTAGCGTGTATCTTTTGATACATCGTGGATGAGTTCAGGTTTACCAGTTTTTGCTACTCTGCCGATAATACCTTCGCCTAGTTTGTACTGGCTGCGCTTGATATCTTCAGGCGAACGGCCGCGTGATGCTTCTGTTACAAATATATCAGTATTAGGGCGACGTAATGTTAAGGTTCCGCGCGACAGCCCCATTTCGTTCTCCATGATATCTAACACTTCATTTAAGAGTGCCGTTACATCATGTTGATGTCCCATAGCTTGAGAGATTCGATATAGGATCTCTAATTCTAGCCTTCTTCGTTTATCAGTTGCAGTTTCTTGAATCATTATAGTCGCCTGTTACATTTATGTATTAATTACGCCTATATATACATAAATGGATGATACAGTCAAGAAGTTGTGAGTTTGCGATCGCTTTTGGCTTGCTATTTGTGGGCTTGATTATTACTCTTCAGCAAATGAAGAATCTATCAAAAATCATATTGCTTATACTGGTTGTTACTGCTGTCGGATGTAGTGGCACAAGGCCTAAAAATGGCGCAAAGCCTATTGTTAGAGAGCTACTTACGACTGGTTACTGCAAGTGTGGTGAGTGCTGTGGGTGGAAGCGTAACTGGTATGGGCGTGCTGTCTATAGCTATGGACCTAACAAGGGGAAGAAGAAGGTTGTGGGGCAGACTGCTAGCGGTACAATAGCACGTCCTGGAACTATAGCGGCTGATACAAAACTTTATCCTTTTGGTACTATTATCTATATTGAAGGTTATGGCTATGGGCGTGTTGAGGATCGTGGTGGTGCGATCAATGGACAGCATATAGATCTATATTTCCGTTCACATAAGCAGGCGCTAGAGTGGGGCAGACGTACCGTTAAAGCAAGAATCTGGAAACCGTAAAAAGAGTGAATAATTAATAGTGAATAGTGAATAGTTGTAGAGGAATTTCACCCTTCACCCTTTTAGCTTTACCCTTTATTTTAAACTTCTCGTAGTGCAATTGGTGGGCCGAGTATCTCTTTTAGGAGAATGGCTTTTGCGAGGGATCTTCTTGATATCAGTTCGTTGGCAATTTCTGCTGGTGAAACTAAGCTGGTTTTCTGCGACCCTGTGTTCCATTGGAAGCTGGAAGATTTTGTATGCTGATGATATTTCTTTTTTTCTGCCACTGGTGTGCTGGTAGGAACTGTTGGCACTGTTACTTCTTGTAGTGGTGCATGTTTTATCTTCTTGGGTGCTGTCTGTTTGGTTGTATATTTATGGTGTGCTACTTGTCTAGGTGGTGCTGGTGGGGTGGCTGCAGCTGTTTCTTTCGCTTCTTGAGGCACGCCGGCCAAAGTTGCTAAGAAGTTTTTCAACTCTGATGGTGCAGCATTATAGGCTGGTTCCCGCTTATTCGCTGGCGTCTTCTGGTTTGTAATCATTTTTTTTGCGCCAGCGGCACCTTTAACGATTTTAGAGATTATCACCCCAACGACAATTATCACTGGGATTATATTCTCAATATCTATAGCTGCTATATGAAATAGATTAGTCATCAGTTTTCAGTCCTAAGTATCCGCTCCCCGTTGCCTTTTAAGGGCAACGGGGGCAGTTACAGTTAATTTAGCTTTCGCAAGTGCCAGCTTGTGTATCTTCACCAGCAATAGCTTTGCGCATCGATGTATCTGACTTGATGTTTGTCATTTTGTAGTAGTCCATGATGCCTAGGTTACCATCTCTAAATGCTTGTGCCATAGCGCGTGGTACTTCTGCTTCTGCTTCTACAACTTTGGCTTTCATTTCGTGAACACGTGCACGCATCTCTTGTTCTGTAGCAACAGCCATTGCGCGACGTCCTTCTGCTTCTGCTTGGCGCATCTGTTTATCTGCTTCAGCACGTTCTGTTTCTAGTTGCGCGCCTACGTTGGCTACGTTAGCAACACCAGCAACACTGATGTCTGCAATATCAATGGATACAATTTCGAATCCTGTCTGAGCATCAAGTCCGCTGTCTAATACGCGTAGACTGATCTTATCAGGATTTTCTAGTACGTTTTTGTATGAGTCTGATGAACCAATGGCGCTCACGATTCCTTGACCTACACGAGCGATAATTGTTTCTTCGCTGGCACCACCAACAAGACGTTCAATATTGGCACGTACTGTTACACGCGCTTTTACTAGTAGGCGAATACCATCTTTGGCAACAGCATCTAACATACCTGAACCGCCGCTACCTGTACCAAGTGCTGGGCAGTCGATAACTTTTGGGTTAACACTGGTCTGTACGGCTTCTAGTACGTCACGTCCTGCGAGGTCAATAGCAGTTGCCTGTTGGAAAGGAAGTTCGATGTTAGCTTTGTCTGCAGCGATAAGAGCGTTGACAACATTGATGATATCTCCACCAGCAAGGTAGTGAGCTTCTAGCTGATCGGTAGAGTAGTCGAGACCTGACTTAACAAGGCGAATACGTGCGTCAACAATAAGTGATGGTGGTACGCGGCGTAGTTGCATACCGATAAGTGCGCTCATGCGAACTTTGGCCCCAGACATCAAGGCGCGTACCCAGACACCGAAAAACTTTGCTACGATAACAAGAGCGGCAATAATTATTACCCCGATAATTCCTAGAAATATAACTGCACCTTTATTCATTACTTATCTCTCCTTATTTATTTTATTTCTTTAACAACTATTCTGTTTGCTTCTATTTCAATTACTTTTATCTTTACGCCGGAACTGATCATCTCGCCACTGGTGACAACATCTTTTCTCTCACCATCTATCTCTGCAAAGCCTGCAGGGCGTAGCTTAGATGTTGTTACGCCTGTTTTGTGGAGTAGCTCTTCTATGCCTTCTTCAGATGCTTTTGAGCTGCTTAGATCGTTAGCAACTGTCATATGTTTGCCTAGCGTGGTATTTGGGAATATTTTGATCCACAATATTATTGCGACACCTGTAAGAACTATTATGACTAAGGCGATCCAGACGCCATGTCCGGGGAATGCAAAGAAGCCGAGAATAATAGCTCCTACTAGTGCTAGTATACCCATGACGCCAAGAATCCCGCCTGGTATAAATATTTCAGCACCGATTAAAAGTAGTCCAACACCAAGTAGTATGAAAAATAGTTCTGTTGCCATGATTCTCCAATCTTAAGTCTTCAGATATCAGTTTATGGATATCAGATATTATTTTTCGCCCTAGGTTGCGGAGCCGAAGGCCCGTACAAACGCAGAACCCGCTATTAAACTTTCTCAACTATTATACGACTTCCGCGTACTTCTGCAACAACTATCGGCGTCGATTTATCAATAAAAGATCCGCGTGCAATTATGTCTAGTCGTTTATCTCCAAATTCACCAATACCGCTTGGGCGTAATGTTGTTACTGCAGTGCCTTTAGCGCCTAGTAATTCGCTGGATGTTTTGGCGGAGGTGTAGCCGTCATCTCTGTGTTCTACAGCATCAAGGCATAGGCGATGAAAGGCTGCAGATTTCGGTAGTAGTTTGCCTAAAATAATGCCACCTGCCAATATTACGATTAAGGTAATACTAAAGTTTAGCATGGCGTAGTGGATATCTTCTAATGTTGGTAAGGCATACCATTCTACGGAGAATGAGTTACCTACCATCGACATGAAAAGTCCGATGACCACAAGAATTATACCTGCAATGCCGGCGGCACCGAAGCCGGGGATGATAAATATTTCTGCCATTATAAGCAGTATGCCGATAGAGAAGATTACGATTTCTGCGATGTTTGCCATGCCGGCTATGTGGTGTCCCCAGAACCATATTGCCAGTATTAGTAGACCTGATATGCCTGGTATACCGAAGCCTGGAGTTTTATATTCTATGTATAAACCTAGCAGACCGAGTGCTAGCAATATGCCGGACATAGGGAAGCCGTCAATGATTCTTGCTAGGCGTTCGGCGGTGGAAGATTTTAATGTGACGATCTCATCTGAGCCACGGCCAATTGTATTAAGAAGATCTTCTATGCTTTCAACTGTTCCGGCAGAGAGTAGCGGGTGTGCGTCATCACCTTCACCGACTATCTGTGCTGCATCTTGACTGGTCAGGGTTAGTAGTTGTCCGGCGGGGCATATTACTTTGTCACCAATTTTATACTCAATTTCTGCACGTACCATAGCTTCTGCAAGTTGTGCATCGTGACCTTTGCGTTGTGCTACTGCACGAATCATAGCTACGGTTGGTGAGACAGCTTTCTCTTTTAAGTCATCAGGCATAGCTTTTGGGCCGCCCATAGGTAGAGGGGACATCATGATTGGCATAGCGTCACCAATTCTTGAGCCTGGTGCCATATAGATATGATCTGTTGCCATAGCGGTGATTGCGCCAGCGGATATGGCGTCTGGATTGACAAATGTATATGTGGGGATTTTCGTGGAGGTGATGATCTTGATGATCTCGGCAGTGGCATCAAGGCGACCGCCGGGTGTATCCATGTCGATTATGATCACGCTGGCATCAAGAGCTTCTGCTTCAGTGACGCCGCGCTTGACCACGTATACTAATGCACGTTCGATCATATCGTGGATAGGGATTACATAAGCTATGCCCGCTTCCTGCTCTGTATTTGTTTGTGCAGTTGCAAGAAGAGGGGTAATGAAAGAGAGTACGACTGCTGATAAAATATATAAATGTTTTTTCATGATTCTGTAAATATGCACAATTCCTAGGTTAAGTACCAGCATTAATGAGTAGCTTTTAATAGTAAGTTAGGCAGTTTTTTGTAGTTGTCAGGCATCTGCGATGCTCTAACAGGCTCGGAGGCCTGTTTTACTTGTCGATAGATCAGCACTCCGACTTGTCTCGGCGTAGCCAAAGGCGAAGACGGATGCTGATTAAGGACAGCTATGAAAAGCTGCTTTACTGGCTGTTGCGACTTGGGCGTGGAGTATGTTGTCAGTTTCCTGCTGTATGGCATTTTGGCGTAATAAAAACAGTAAAAATAATTTAATATAGGCTATTGCGTGGTCTGGTGCTGATGTGTACTATTCTTTGGATTTGCAACAAATATCATATTCATAATAACCAACATGGAAACATAAGGAAGTAGTGATGAAACTTGATCCAACTGTAATGAAAGATTGGGAAATTGCTGAAGCCGCTGAAGCGGATATGAAGTCGATTGAAGAGCTTAGTTCTGATTTTGGTTTGAAGCCTGAAGAGGTTATTCCTATGGGAAGAAAACTTGCTAAGATTGATTATAAGATGGTGATGAAGCGTCTTGAAGATGCGCCACAAGGCAAGTATATCGATGTTACGGCTATTACACCTACACCGTTAGGTGAAGGTAAGACCACTACTGTTATGGGGCTAGTGCAGGGGTTGGGTAAGATCGGCAAGAGTGTTGTGGGTACTATTCGTCAGCCGAGTGGTGGTCCAACTTTTAATATTAAGGGCTCTGCTGCTGGTGGTGGTTTGGCGCAGTGTGTACCGCTGTCGGAATTTTCCATGGGTTTGACGGGTGATATTGATGCGATTACTAATGCGCATAATTTGGCGATGGTGTCACTTACCGCCCGCATGCAGCATGAAAATAATTATGATGATGCACGTCTTGAGAAGATTGGCCTAAAACGTCTTGATATTGATCCTGAGCGGATAGTGATTAAATGGGCAATAGATTTTTGTGCGCAGTCGCTTCGTAATATTACTATCGGTAAGGGCGGCAAGATGGATGGCTTTGAGATGGAGTCTGGTGCTCAGATCACGGTATCAAGTGAGATTATGGCTATCTTGGCTGTTTCGCGTGACTTGAAAGATTTGCGTGAGCGCATGGCGAAGATGGTGGTTGCCTATAATAAGCAAGGTGGAGAAGTTACAGCCGCCGACCTTGAAGTTGATGGCGCTATGACCGCTTGGCTAGTTAAGGCTATTAACCCAACACTGCTACAGACTATAGAGGGGCAGCCAGTGCTTGTGCATGCTGGGCCTTTTGCGAATATTGCAATAGGACAGAGCTCTATTATTGCTGATGAGCTGGGATCACGTCTTGCTGATTATCTAGTGACAGAAAGTGGGTTTGGTGCTGATATTGGGTTTGAGAAATTCTGGAACCTTAAGTGTCGTTTCTCTGGCATGAAACCTAGTGCAGTTGTTATTGTTGCAACCATACGCGCACTTAAGATGCATGGTGGTGGACCTGTTGTTAAGCCGGGCAAGCCATTGGATGCAGCATATTCAGAAGAGAACCTAGATCTACTTGAAATTGGATGTTCAAATCTTATTGCGCATATCAATACGGTGAAGAAGAGTGGAGTGCGTCCAGTTGTATGTATTAATAGTTTTTATACAGATACAGATGCAGAGGTAGCCTTAGTGCGTAAGGTATCT
Organism: bacterium; assembly: GCA_030632465.1. Taxonomy (GTDB): domain Bacteria; phylum Verrucomicrobiota; class Kiritimatiellia; order UBA8416; family CAMZLY01; genus CAMZLY01. Next base: position 8,687 of record DAOVUR010000055.1, read on the forward strand.
GAAGATCATGGTGCTTTTTGTGCGCTTTCTAAGCACTGGTTAGAAGGTGGTGAGGGCGCTGTTGAACTGGCTGAGGCAGTTGTTGCTGCATGTGAAGAAGAAAATGATTTCCATTTTCTTTATGAGCTTGATATGCCTGTACGTCAAAGGATAGAGCTTATTGCCAAAGAAGTTTATGGTGCCAGTGGTGTTTCATATACTGATACAGTCTTAGCGAAGATTGAGGAGATTGAGTCTGATCCATCTGCACGTGAACTTGGTATGTGTATGGTGAAGACGCATTTGAGTCTTTCGCATGAACCGAGCTGGAAAGGGCGCCCAACAGGTTGGACCTTGCCTATTATTGATGTTATGGTTTATAAAGGAGCTGGTTTTATTGTGCCGATGGCTGGTGCAGTAAAACTTATGCCTGGTACAGGGTCAAATCCGGCCTTTAGGCGTATCGATGTTGATGTTGATACTGGCAAGATTCAGGGACTGTTTTAAAATAGTGAATAATGAATAGTGAATAATTATGGATGTTTTTTATTAGTGAAAATTGATATTATAGGAAAAGTAACTACCTACCTCCGGGAGGTAGTCCGTAGAGCGGAAAAATAGTGAATAGTTAAGGATTTTATTATGAGTTCTCGTATAATTGATGGTAAGCAAGTTGCAAAAGAGATGCGGGAAGAGCTTAAAGTGAAAGTTGCCACTTTAAAGGAGCAGGGAATAGTTCCTGGATTGGC
>DAOVUR010000135.1 GCA_030632465.1 bacterium
ATTACGCGCTGCTGAACTTGAGATTCCTATCTTTTCACGCGGTACGGTTTTGCCGAGGTTGTTAGAGAAGTATCGCTCTATTGCGGTAAGCGGTACGCACGGTAAGACTACTACTTCAACTTTTATTGCTATGCTACTTAAGTATGCTGGGGCTGATCCTGCATGGTGTATTGGTGGAGAATCTGAAGAGCTGGGTACTATTGCGACAGGCGGTGCTGGCAAGGTGATGGTTGTGGAGGCTGATGAAAGCGATGGTACTGTTGCCGGATATAGTCCTGATATTGCAGTCATTACTAATGTTGAGTTTGATCATATGGAGCATTTTGCCGATAGAACCGCTTTTGAGGAGTGTTTCAAGAGTTTTATTAAGCAGACGCATGATACGGTTGTGTTTTGTAATGATGATCCGCAAGCGCGAGCCTTATGTTCTGAGCTTGCTCATGGACTTTCGTACGGATTGACGGATGACAGCGTGGTTAGGGCTGAGGACGTTGTTGAAACTGCTGATGGTTCTGATTTTAATCTTGTTGTAGGTAGTGATAGATATGAGAGTGTGCATCTATCAGTTCCCGGTAGACACAATACTCTTAATGCACTTGCTGCTGTTGCAGCTATTAGTGCGGCAGGTCTAGATTTAGATAAGGTTGTAGCGGGGTTAAGTGAGCTTCGTCTGCCTAAGCGACGTTTTGAGCGTGTAACAACGCAGTCTGGGCTACAGATTATATCTGATTACGCGCATCATCCTACGGAGATCAAAGCTTTGGTTCAGATGTCTGAACATATTGAGGTGAAGCGAAGAATTGCTGTCTTTCAGCCACATCGTTATACCCGAACGAAAGCGTTAGGGGCTGATTTTCCTGCGGCTTTTGCGGGGGTTGATCAGGTTATCTTGCTTCCTGTCTATGCGGCATCTGAAGCACCTATAGAGGGCGGCACACATTGGGATTTGTATGAACATTTTTTAAATAGCACCGATGGTAGTGGGATCAATGTTACCATTGCCGATTCTTGCGAGCAGGTTTGGGAATATTTGCGGGCTAACTGTACGTCAGATGAGCTTGTTATGATTATTGGTGCTGGTGACGTAATAGATATTGTACGACACGCTGAATCGTATAGTGGCAATAGGTGGCAGATGGGCAATGATGGCTGGCGTGTAGATAAGCTGGAAGCGGAATTAAAGTCAACTGAACTTCGACGTCATGCGCCTTTAGCTGGCAAAACCACTATTAAGGTGGGCGGTAAAGCGGATTTGTGGGCCGAAGTTGGCTCGGAAGCGGATTTGATCAAGTTACAGGCTTGGGCAGATGAAAAGCAGTGCGGCATGATGATCTTGGGGCATGGTAGCAATTTGGTTATTGGTGATCTTGGAATTCGCGGGGTTGTGGCTCGTTTAACTGGCGATTTTAAGGGGATTCGTGAAGAAGATGGCGCTTTGGCTGTTGGTGCGGCTGTGCCGGCTGCGTTGTTGCTAACTTGGATGGAAAAGATTGGTGGCTGTGGCTTAGAATTTCTCGAAGCTATACCAGCTTCGGTGGGCGGTATGCTTAAAATGAATGCGGGCGCTTATGGGGATGAAATATTAAATCACATTTTATGGATTCGTTGTTTGAATAGTGACGGCACAATGTGTACATTACAGAAAGACGACTTAGTCTATGGATATAGAAGCTGTTCAACATTATCTGATTTAATTGTTTTAGAAGCGGGGTTTAAGCTGGAATATGGCGACCGCACAGAGAGTAAAAATAGACGTGTTGCCTATGCTGATAAGCGACGCTGGATGCGCGGATTACGTAGTTGCGGTTCGGTCTTTAAAAATCCTGACGGCGACTTTGCTGGTAGATTGATTGAAGAGGCTGGGTTAAAAGGGAAATCTATCGGGGGTGCATCAGTATCGGAAGAGCATGCTAATTTTATTATTACTGATTACAATGCTACGGCATCTGATGTTCAGGTATTAATTGAGTATGTACGCGCAACAGTGTTAAAGTTGTACGGTGTAGATTTGGTTAGAGAAGTTAAATATTTGTAGTGAAAACTCATTCGGAGAGAAGGTAGATGGCTTTTAGTAAGAAAAAAGTTAATAGTCGTTCAAAAAAAGGGCGGCGCACCCAAAAGCAGCCCAGCTTAATACAGCTTTATGCCAAGAAGCCTAATAAGCGACGTAATCAGAGTCACGCAAAAGCAAAAGTTGCCGTTAGTGTAGTCTCTCTTGTTGTGCTGGTTAGCTTGGCCGTTGGTCTACTGGCTGGCTCACGCTGGATTGTGGCTAAACTTTATTCACGCAATAGTACATTTGTTATAAAACATATTGAGATTAAAGGTAGTCTGATGATGTCTCCTGCGCTGGTGCGTGAGTATACAAAACTTGATGAAGGACTGAATCTGTTTGCTATTAACATTAAACAGATTCGTAATGATTTTCTTAGGAGGTCGCCGAGTGTTAAGTTTATGGACATTAGTCGAGATCTTCCTGATACATTAGAGATAAATATTATAGAGCGTATTCCGTTGGCCAAGCTGGGTAAACGTGGACCATTAGTTGTTGGACGATACGGAATGATCTTTGTTTTTAAAGGGCCAACATCACAACTACCAGTATTGTGGGGATACGATAGTAGAAGAGCGCGTCCCGGAGTAAAGGTTTTTGGCATAGCACAAGCTGCACTCGAGACATTGAGAGCAATTGATGAGGATCCGTCATTAGGATTGGATGTTGCCAGAGTTAACGTCTCTCATAAAGATCATCTGTTTTTGCATCTCACTGACGGTAAGGTTATAAAACTAGCCTGGAATGATATGGGAATGCAGACTGATATTTCCCAGCAGGAATTATTAAAGGTGCTTGATAAGGTCTCCATAGCATTACATTCAAGAAGAGGCATGAACCTTGCCTTGCTAGATGCAACACTAGATAATGATATGCCTGGTAATTACGCCCAAAGATAATTAAGTAAGCAGTATAAAAAACGCAGCCTTCAAGCTGTTATAGCAATATAGTTTAGGAACAGGAAAAATATGCCAGCACCAATTGTAGCCGTAGAGATGGGAACATCAAAAATTGTTGTCCTCGTTGGCGAGATCAGTGAAGATCGTGGCATTACTATCATCGGTATGGGCGAAAGCTCCCCCACTGGTTTGCGTAAAGGGGAAGTTGTAAGCCTAGATACAGCTAGCGGCGCCCTACGTATCGCTCTTCAGAAAGCAGAAAAAAGCGCAGAAGCAACTTTACGTTCTGTCTATCTCAGTATTGCTGGAGGTCATATTAGAAATAGTTTTAGCGAAGGCAATTCTATTGTTGCCGACCCAGATGTCGGAATTACTGTTGATGACATAAACGCCGTTGTTGAAGTGGCAAAAGCCGTCAACCTTCCGCAACAACAGACGACCATACACTCTTTTTCTCAGCATTTTACTATTGACAATCAACAGCACGTTATAAATCCCGAAGGCATGGATGGTGAACGCTTAGCACTTCGCATGATGATACTACATGGCAATGAAGGATGCATTGCAAACACATATAATGTGGTTCAGTCTATAAATATTGATATTGATGATGTTGTATTTGGTGGTCTATGTTCTGCGCAAGCTGTTCTCTCCAATGAACAGAAAGATAGTGGTGTAGTGGTCATTGATATCGGTGGAGGAACCACTGATTATATTGCTTATAAAGATAGTAGTATTATTACAGCGGGAAGCCTGGCTGTGGGCGGTGATCACATTACTAACGATATGGTTCTGGCATTTAATATTCCGCGTGGACGGGCTGAAGAGGTAAAACAAAAGTTTGGACAGGCTATTATAAGCAATTATGATCCGGAAAAAAGAATAGTCTTAAAACCTGAAGTTGGTTTTGTTGGAAAAACTTTTAGTCATCACGCTATGAACACAGTAATCCACGCTAGAGTGGATGAGATGCTAAGGACGGTTCTCAAACGATTAGATGAAGATGCCGTATTGGATAATGTTGGAGCTGGCGTTGTTCTAACTGGGGGATGCGCACGCCTTGATGGTATCAAGATTCTTGCTCGAGAAGTATTTGGTGTTCCATGTACTGTCGTGAAACCAAATATTACAGGGAGCTTAACATCAAAAATTGACGGCCCAGAATATTCCACTTGTTACGGATTGATTAAATATGCCGCACAACGAGAGCTAAGGCAGGAATCTGGTGGAATATGGAAAAATATTGTTAGACGGATTTTTGGATAATAGATATGAATAAGCGTAGAGTTTGTATAATAGGATTAGGTGGCGGAGGCGGCAAGATTATTGACCGCATCTCTGCTATATCAGCTGAAGGTCCTATTATGGCTGTAATTAATACTGATACACGTGCGCTTAATGACTCCTTAACACCGCGCAAGATCAGAATTGGAGAGCTCAGAACTAAGGGCGCCGGCACTGGTGGTAGTGTTGAACTTGGCAGACTTTCTGTTGAAGATAATATCAACAAGATCAAGCCTCTCTTTAAAAAAACAGACTTAGTGATTCTTGTTGTTGCCTTAGGCGGTGGAACTGGTACTGGCGGCGCTAGATTAATTCTTGAAGAAGCCAAAAAAGAGGGATGTCTTACTCTATGTTTTGTCACAATGCCATTCTCATTTGAAGGTGTAGCTCGAGCAGAGTGCGCAAAGAAAATATTACCAGAACTGTGTGAAACTGCAGATGCCGTTATTGAAATCTCGAACGACCTACTTTTTGCATCGATGGGTAATAATAATATGGTACAGGCATTTATCAAGGCTGATGAAGCTGTCGGCACAGCCATACGTGCAATCTGGAGGCTTATTACGCATCCCGGATATATAAATTTGGATTTTGCCGATCTTGCACATACCGTCAGAGGCTGTGAGGGAATATGCTCACTTGCATATGGTGTGGGCAAGGGTGGTGATAAAGCTCAAAATGCTGTTGCTGAACTGTTGACCGGCCATATGACACAACATGGACAGCTGATAACTGAAGCACGTTCGGTAATGATAAGTATTGTCGGCGGTGTAGATCTAACATTAAAAGATATTAGCGATATAATGGAGACACTACATGCAAGTTTCAGCAAAAATATTCATGTAGTTATGGGTACTGTGATTGACGAAGCATGGCGTAACAAAATTATGGTAACAGCTCTCCTTTCTAGCAGCTGGAATCCAGAAAAGGCTACGCATCAAGACTTCCAAAAAGAGATGAGCTCAGAAGAGCTACCTTTGACGCGGAAAAAGACTCCACGATCAACCAAAAGCACTAGGCGCAAAGAAGCGCAAAGCGAGCTAGGTTTAACAGCTAGTGCCGAAAAACGCTTTGCTGATGCTAACCCTACATTTCTTTATGGCGAGAATATGGATATTCCTACATTTCGACGACGTAATATTACCATTCCAGAGTAAGATCCATGAATAATCAAGCCAGATCGTCTCTAAAAATACAATAGCCTACTCTTTTTCCGCTGGTAATTTTGCAAATCTCTCGAGCTACTTGCAAAATCCCCCCCCAACGGTGCAGGACGGTGGGGGTTTTACAAAACTCTCTCTATAATAAATTACTAAAATACCGTTGACTAAATCTCTTCAACCTTATA
>DAOVUR010000291.1 GCA_030632465.1 bacterium
TGGTGGTGATCGCGCAACAGGTTATGCGCACTCTAAGGAGCAGTTTCAGCGGAAATTAAGTGATAAGTCGCCCGTTAAGGTGATTGCGCGTCTTGAAAACCGAATACTTAAAGAGGCGCAGCAGTTGGATATTGGTCCAATGGGGATGGGCGGGAAGACAACTCTGCTGGGCGTTAAAGTTGGGGCGTGGAGCAGGTTGCCGGCGTCGTTTTTTGTTTCTATATCATATATGTGCTGGGCATTTCGTCGTCGCGGTGTTTTGCTGGGGCCTGAAGGCGGCATCAAGCGCTGGCTCTATTAGAAAAGAATTACGAATTACGGAATTACGAATTACGGAGCGGGATGTTACAAAAACGTATATAACGTGCGGTAATTGATACAAAAGTGTATCTTTTGTGGGTGTGGGGTTATTAGCTTGAGTAGGTATATATATTTATATACAACGTAGGTAACGATTTTTGAATAAAAAATATAGTTTGGCATATAGATTGCTAACTAATGGTTTTTAAAATAATAAAAGTTAATGGAGATTAGACATGGCAGCATCAATTAGGAAACAGGCAATAGCAGATATTGCTATGCGTACAGCTGAAGTGCATGGGTCTGGTAAGGAATGCTCTATCGTTGATATATATGGCGAAGATGTATTTAACATCAAGACTATGGAAGATTACCTTTCGAATGATGTATATAAGAAATTGCTGACAACCATACAGAAGGGCACAACTCTTGATGCTGGTATTGCTGATTCTGTTGCAAATGCGATGAAGCGTTGGGCAATTAGTAAGGGTGCAAGTCATTACACTCATTGGTTCCAGCCTTTAACAGGGTCTACTGCAGAGAAGCATGATTCATTTATTGAGCCAGATAGGAATGGTGGTGTAGTTCTCGATTTCTCAGGGAAGAATCTTGTTCAGGGTGAGCCTGATGCATCCAGTTTTCCATCGGGTGGATTACGGGTAACATTTGAAGCTCGTGGTTATACTGCTTGGGATCCTACAAGTCCTGCATTTATTAAGCGTGGCAATAATGGTGCGACTTTATGTATTCCTACAGCATTCTGTTCATATACAGGAGAAGCTCTTGATAAAAAGACTCCGCTACTTCGTTCTATTCAGGCTATATCCAGTCAGGCTAAGCGCGTACTAGATTGTTTTAATGAGGATGTTGGTGATCGCGTGGTGACAACGCTTGGTGCTGAGCAGGAATATTTCCTTATTGATAAGACTTTATATATGGCGCGTCCTGACCTTATGCAGACTGGACGTACTCTGTTTGGTAATGTTTCGCCAAAGCATCAGCAGCTTGATGATCACTATTTTGGCTCTATCAAGAGTCGTGTGATTGATTATATGACGGAGGTTGATCAGCAGTTATGGAAGCTTGGTATTCCTGCTAAGACGCGGCATAACGAAGTTGCACCAGCCCAGTTTGAGCTAGCTCCAGTTTTTGAGGAATTGAACCTTGCGGTTGACCATAATATGTTGGTCATGGAGATATTACGTCAGGTAGCTGAGCGGCACAATTTTGTATGCCTGATGCATGAAAAGCCATTTGCTGGCGTAAACGGTTCTGGTAAGCATAACAACTGGTCGCCATCAATACCGGGTCGTAACTTGCTTAATCCTGGAAGCAATCCACATGATAATGCGATATTCCTTACATTTCTCTGTGCTACTATTAAGGCAGTAGATAAACATGCTGATCTTATGCGTGCTTCGGTGGCTTGTGCTGGGAATGATCATCGTCTTGGTGCTAATGAGGCTCCGCCAGCTATTATATCAATATTCCTAGGCGAACAGCTTATGGATGTTATTGAGCAGATTGAGCGTGGTGGTGCAAAATCTACTAAGCATAGTGGTTTTATGAATATTGGTGTTGACGCCTTGCCAGAGCTTCCTCGCGATGCTACTGACAGAAATAGAACAAGTCCATTTGCATTTACAGGAAACAAGTTTGAGTTCCGTGCGGTTGGTTCAACGCAGTCTTGTGCGGGGCCAAACATTGTGATCAACACAATTGTAGCGGAAGCTTTAGATGATATAGCAAGTGAACTAGAGAAATCTAGCGAGAAGATGTTTCATAA
>DAOVUR010000243.1 GCA_030632465.1 bacterium
GAGGTTGATCAGCAGTTATGGAAGCTTGGTATTCCTGCTAAGACGCGGCATAACGAAGTTGCACCAGCCCAGTTTGAGCTAGCTCCAGTTTTTGAGGAATTGAACCTTGCGGTTGACCATAATATGCTGGTCATGGAGATATTACGTCAGGTAGCTGAGCGGCACAATTTTGTATGTCTGATGCATGAGAAACCATTTGCTGGCGTAAACGGTTCTGGTAAGCATAATAACTGGTCACCATCAATACCTGGTCGTAACTTGCTTAATCCAGGAAGTAACCCACATGAGAATGCGATATTCCTTACATTTCTCTGTGCTACTATTAAGGCTGTAGATAAGCATGCTGACTTGATGCGCTCTTCGGTGGCTTGTGCTGGTAATGATCATCGCCTTGGTGCTAATGAGGCTCCGCCTGCTATTATATCAATCTTCCTCGGCGAACAGCTTACGGATGTTATTGAGCAGATTGAGTGTGGTGGTGCTAAGTCTACTAAGCATGGTGGTTCGATGACGATTGGTGTTGATGCGCTGCCAGAGCTTCCGCGTGATGCTACTGACAGAAATAGAACAAGCCCATTTGCATTTACTGGAAATAAGTTTGAGTTCCGTGCGGTTGGTTCAACACAGTCGTGTGCGGGGCCAAACATTGTGATCAACACAATTGTGGCGGAAGCTTTAGATGATATAGCAAGTGAACTAGAGAAATCTAGCGAGAAGATGTTTAATAAGACGCTTCAGAAGATCTTGCAGAAAATTATTAAAGATCATAAGCGTGTGATCTTTAATGGTGACAACTATAATGTAGCTTGGCATGAAGAGGCAGCAAAGCGTGGTCTGCCTAATTTGGTTAATACTCCAGCTGCACTTAAGGCACTGAAGTCGCCTAAAGCTAAGAAGCTTTTTAAGAAGTATAAGGTGTTTAGTAATAGTGAGCTATTATCTCGTTATGAGGTCTTTACTGAAGAGTATGACATGACGATTATGATTGAGGGTAAGTTAATGCTCGATATGGCTAAGACTACTATTTTACCAGTTGCTCTTGCGTATCAGCAGGATCTTGCATCTAGTCTGTTGGATATGAAACAGCTTGGTGTGGATGCTGGTGTTGCAGAGATGTCATCTATGCTGAATGAGGTTGGCGGTATGGTGGCTGATCTTTGTAATGCTAACGTGGCACTTGCTAAAGCAGTGGCAACGGATGACTCAGCGGTTATTCTTAAGGCTATGACAGGAACTAGAAGTGCTGTTGATGCCTTGGAGATGGTTGTTGATGATGCAATCTGGCCTCTACCTAAGTATGCTGAGATGCTTTTCTTGTACTAAGCATATTGTAATGAATTGTGAAGCCAGTCTAGATTATCTAGGCTGGCTTTTTTTGTGGAAATTTAGGTGTTGGTGATAATTTGTCTATCTGTTAGGGTAGTCGCCATGTGTATTTTAGATGTAGTTTCTGTTCTTATGGCGTATATGCTTGGGAGTGTCTGTACGGGATACTATCTGGTGCGTGTCAGAAAAGGGCTCGATATTCGTAATGAAGGCAGTGGTGGTGTTGGTGCCAGAAATGTCGGGCGCCTGCTTGGTCGTTTCGGTTTTATTGTTACTTTATCAGGCGATATTGCTAAAGGAATTTTGGCTATAGCTATTGCTCTTTATTTTGCCTCTTCACCTATGGTTGTGTCGCTTGCTTTTGTGGCTGTTATATTAGGGCATGTTAAGCCACTATTTCTTCGTTTTCGTGGTGGGCGTGGTGTTGCCACGGCTATAGGGGCTTATATATTATATATGCCAGTTATCCTGCTCTTTTTCGGTATTATTTTTGGTCTGTTATTGCTGGCTAGAAGAGGTGTAATTAATAGTGGTATAGTAGCATTTGCGCTCTTGCCGTTAGTTGCTATATTTCTTCGTATGCCTATAGATGTAGTTATAGCTATTTTGTCTTCTTCGATTATTGTGGTTACTGCACATAAGAAGTATGTACTGTTAATGTTTAAAGGTAGCGGAGTAAGGGTCTGATAGGGTTATGGAAGATTATATTTTTAAAGTTGCTGATCAGGATTGGGAGTTTGAGGAGATCTACAAACTTAACTATCAATCTTTTGTGAAGGAGATTCCGCAGCATGACAAGAATAGTGACGAGGCGCTAGTTGATAAGTTTCATTCTGAGAATATCTATGTTATCTGCTTAAAAGGTCGGGAATTGTTGGGGATGATTGCGTATCGTAATCGGCGGCCATACTCGTTGGATAGCAAGCTTGATGATCTGGATTCTTACCTGCCGCAAGATCGGCGCGTATGTGAGATACGGTTGTTAGCTGTTGTTCCTGAATATCGTTATAGTAATATATCATTGGCACTTGTCTATAAGCTTATTACCTACTCGCTTGATTCAGGTTCTGACCTTGCGATCTTTTCTGGGACAGTAAGGCAGTTGAAGCTGTATGGGCATATAGGTGCAGTGCCTTTTGGTCCGCTTGTGGGTTCTGGTGATGCGCAGTATCAACCTATGTACCTGACTGATGAAGCCTTTGGTGAGGTGGAAAATTCTTCTCGTTTTCTAACCAAGGTGAGCCCTGAATTAGATGGCAATGGTGGTTTATCATTTAATTTCCTGCCTGGTCCGGTTGCATTATCTGCTAGAGTTAAGAGGGCTTGTTCTAGCGATCCATCTTCGCATCGCAGTTTAGAGTTTATAAGAGATTTTCAGAATATAAGAAAGGTGCTGTGCGAGCTTGTTAATGCGCGGTCTGTACAGATCATGATGGGGGCAGGGACTCTTGCTAATGATGCTATTGCGGCGCAGCTGGCATTACTTCCTGGGCGCGGCCTTATTCTCGTTAATGGAGAGTTTAGTAGGCGTCTCATGAATTATGCTAGGGGAGCAAAGCTTAGTTACGAAACTATTGAGCTGCCGGAAGGTGATACGTTTAGTCCGGAAGCGGTTCGAAAAGCTTTCCGGGAGAATGATGATATTAGCTGGTTGTGGAGTGTGCATTGCGAGACTTCAACCGGTGCCCTAAGTGATCTGACGGAGTTGCAGGGCGTATTCGGCGAGTATGATGTTAAGCTTTGCTTAGAC
>DAOVUR010000255.1 GCA_030632465.1 bacterium
AATAAATCAATAAAAACGGTTGCTCAAAATTGATATTTTATGTATTTATTTGCCTGCTTTCAGAGTTGTCTGAAAATGTGCTTTGTGGCCTAAGTTGGCTACTTGTGTTGGTAGGTAGTATGAAGAGAGGATGAGTAATATGTCTGATAAAATAGATACATTAATTGAAAAAGCTCGTGTAGCACAGCAGGTTATTGCCGACTGGCCGCAGGAAAAAGTTGATATGATGGTTGCTGCTGTAGGGTGGGAGCTATATAAGGAAGAAAATGCTGTGGCATGTGCAACTTCCGCAATTGAAGAAACTCAGATGGGTATCTATGAACATAAACTTTTGAAACATAAGAAGAAAACTCTTGGTACTTTACGTGATCTCGATGGCCTTAAAACTGCAGGCGTGGTTGAGGTTGATGAAGCAAAGGGATTAATCAAAATCGCAAAACCTGTAGGGGTTATTGCCGCTGTTACTCCAGTAACAAATCCAACATCAACACCAGCAGGTAATGGGTTGGCAATGCTGAAGACTCGTAATGCGGTTATTTTTAGTGCGCATCCTAAATCTGGTAAGTCTACTGGGATGGCAATTGACTTTATGCGTGCAGGTCTAGAAAAGGTTGGCGCACCAGCTGATTTGGTTCAGTCGGTTCCTGCCGCAACTAAAGATGATGTAGTTGATTTAATGGCAGCAGCAGACCTTGTAGTTGCTACAGGTTCAGGTGCTTTGGTTAAAGTTGCTTATTCAAGTGGAACACCAGCTTATGGGGTAGGTGCCGGTAATGCTATTTGTGTTATTGATGAAACAGCTGATATTGACGATGCAGCAAATAAAATTTTCCTTAGCAAAACTTTCGATAATGCAACATCATGTTCCAGCGAAAACTCACTGGTTATTAAAGATGACATCTGGGATCAGTTAGTTCCTGGTTTGCAGGCGCATGGTGGTTATCTTTGTACGGCAGATGAAAAGAGTAAACTTAAAGATGCTCTATGGCCTGATGGTGAACATCTGAACCCAAAGATTGTTGCACAGCCTATTATGGATATTGCAAAGTTAGCTGGTCTAGATGTTCCTGAGAGCACAAAGTTCATCATGGTACTTGGTGATGATCCAGTTGAATCTGATAAGTTTTCAGCAGAAAAGCTTTGTCCGGTTGTTACACTTTGGAAATACACTGATTTCTCTGAAGCAATTGAGTATGTTGAAAGACTTACTCTTAATTGTGGTTACGGGCATTCGTGTGGCATACATAGTACAAATGATGACCATATTCTTGAATTAGGTCTGGAATGTCATGTGAGTCGTATGATGGTACGTCAGCCGCAGTGTTACGGTAATAGCGGCAACTATGATAATGGAATGCCGTTTACGATGACTCTTGGTTGCGGCACATGGGGCGGTAATGCTTCTAGTGATAATATCACATGGAAACATTTCCTAAACTATACTTGGATTTCTAAACCAATTCCTGCAGTAGTGCCAGATGAAGATAAAATCTTTGGTGACTACTGGGGCAAGTTCGGCAAATAAAAATCGTATAAAATGATATTTAGCTGATGGTGGAATGAACTTCCATTATCAGCTTTTATTTTTTATAGACTTATGGCACTCTTGAGATATTGATTTTTAGATAACGGGATAATAATTATGGAAAATATATCAGAGCAGATTTCAGATATCAGAAAAGAGTGGGGCGATCGTCTCCTTATTTTAGCACATCACTATCAGCGCTCCGCAGTGGTTAAACATGCTGATGAGAGTGGTGACTCTCTTGAATTGGCTCGTAAAGCTTCGCAGTATGAGAAAGCTGAGCGGATAGTTTTTTGTGGTGTTAAGTTTATGGCAGAATCAGCTGATGTTCTTTCGGGGGCAGATCAAGCTGTTTATATGCCGGAAATGGGTGCAGGTTGTCCTATGGCTGATATGGCCACTGCCGAACATATGGAGTCGGCGATTCAATATTTAAATCAAGTAGTCACTAATTGGCGACCTATTGTATATGTTAATAGTAGTGCGGAAGTTAAGGCGTGTTGTGGCAAGCATGGCGGAAGTACATGTACATCCAGTAATGCTGAACGAATCTTTAAGTGGGCGATAGATCAAGGTGATAGAATACTTTTCTTGCCGGATGAGCACTTAGGCGTTAACTCAGCACATGATCTCGGTATCTCTGATGATGAGATAGCTCTTTATGATCCTGAAAAAGAGAATGGCGGACTTTCCGAGGAGGAAGTGAAAGCGGCGAAAGTAATCGTTTGGAAAGGGTTCTGTATTGTGCATCAAGCATTTACTGTTGCGCATGTATCGAAAGTAAGAGAGCTGCTGCCGGAAGCAAAGATAATTGTTCATCCAGAGAGCCCGAAAGAAGTTGTTCGTGTTTGCGATGCACATGGTTCTACGGCGCAGATTATTGATTATGTAAAAAATTCACCTGATGGTTCCACTATCATTATTGGTACTGAGCTTAATCTTATTCAGCGTTTAGCTGATCAGGAAAAAGGGCGCGTCATAGTTAAAGCGCTTGTGCCCTCAATTTGTGCGAATATGGCAAAGACTAACGAAGCAAATCTTCTGCATACGCTGCAGGCGTGGCCTGAACATCAGGTAGTGAAAGTTGCTACTGATATAGCTGCTGATGCACGTGCGTCACTTGAGACAATGCTTTCTCTTTAATGCTAATGCTCTATTGTGAAACCCCGCGGTCTTGTGCTGTGGGTGAATAAGGTTTGTTGAAAATAGCTGTTTTCAACAAACATCTTTCGTTCCAACGGGGCAAGCCCATTGGGGACGATGGTTCTGTAGGGAGCTCTACTGTGACATGAAACGGGGCCGGTTCGACAAGCTCACGACAGGCAAGCCTATTGGGGACGATAGTTCTGCGGGGATCTCTACTGTGACATGAAACGGGGCCGGTTCGACAAGCTCACGACAGGCAA
>DAOVUR010000173.1 GCA_030632465.1 bacterium
CGAGGCTCCAATGCAGCGCAAGCCAAAGTCAAAGCACCACCTTGACTCCCCCCCATTGCCGCCACTCTATTTTCATCCACATCATCCATATCCATAACAATAGCTGCAAGTTGCGCTGTATCCAAAAAGATCTGCCTGAACAGCATATTTTCCGGATCATCATCAAGCCCTCGAATGATATGTCCCTTAAGAGTTGTCCCAGTAACACCACCAACATCCTCTGATAGACCACCCTGCCCACGACAGTCCAACGAAGCAACAGTAAATCCCATCCCAACAAGTCCAAGCTTACTTGACCAATCCCCAGAGTCAGCTGAATAGCCGTGAAACTGTAATACCGCCGGATGCTTTTCTTTCGGAGCAGTAGGTTGCAACAGTTTAGCATGAACCCTAGCACCGCCTACGCCAGTAAAATATAGATGCGAACATTTAGCAAACGGCACCTGGAAATCTGCGGCGATAATCTCAATATTTGCGTCAAGCCCACGCATCTCTTCAAGCCCAGCATCCCAAAATTCATCAAAGTTATCTGGCTTAGGATTAGTACCCTCATACAGTTTCAACTTTTCGAGCGACATATCAACTAATGGCATAACATTTTCCTTTGTGTTTTATGAAAGCAAAATATTGCACTTAAACATTGGTAATATCAAACAAAATATCCTCTTGATCAAACAGTAAACGACAACTATTATAGGTTCATGATAACTGAACTACTAAATAAAGGCTTCGGCATACCGCACACCTTAACATTCATAACAGAGTTAGATGGTATGACGTATGTATATATCACTAACAATTCGGCAACCGCAAAAATCAGCCTATACGGGGCACAAGTGCTCTCATTTAGGCCGCGCCATCAAGAGGACATATTATGGGTAAGCAGCAAAAGTCTATATAAACAAAACAAGGCAATCCGTGGTGGCATCCCACTCTGCTGGCCATGGTTTGGCGCCCACCCTACCGACTCAACCAAGCAGTCGCATGGTTTTGCTAGACTATCCGAATGGTCAGTACTCACAACAGAAGCAGTAGACGAAGAGACCACAAGAATAATCCTCAAGCTACAAAGCAGCGATGAGACCATGAAAATGTGGCCACACAAATTTATCACAACACTAACAGTAACAATAAGCAACAAGTTAACCGTCGAACTAACCACAAACAACAGTGGCAACGAACCATTCACCATCACCTCAGCACTACACTCTTATTTTAATATCAGCGATATAAGTAAAGTTGCCATACACGGGCTTGAGAACAGCACTTTCTTAGACTCGCTAACCAACAAAGAGCAGACAGAAAACGAGCCTATCAAGATCAATCAAGAAGTAGACCGCATCTACCTGGACCATACTGGTAATTGCGAAATCAAAGATACTGGACTGGAGCGCACCATTCAAATTGACAAACAAGGCAGTAGCTCAACAGTAGTCTGGAATCCCTGGATAGATAAAGCCAAGCGTATGGCCGACTTCGGTGATGACGAATATCAAACCATGCTATGCGTCGAAACAACCAATGCCCACACCGACACCATAGAGATCACGCCAGATAAAGATCACACACTAACTGCAGTGATATCCCTGGTCGAACAAAAACAGCGCCCCAAGCTTGACCATACTAAGTGATACTGTTATCTTCCTCTCTTATTGAAAGTTAGATCGGGGTGTAGCGCAGTCTGGCAGCGCGTCCCGACGTACGTCGGGAAGGTCCCATCGTAATATTTGCTCTTTTAAACTCTATTTTTTGGTCGGCGGGGCGTAGCGCAGTCTGGCAGCGCGTTTGACTGGGGGTCAAAAGGTCCCGGGTTCGAATCCCGGCGCCCCGACCAATTACTTATAAAATAAAACCATACAAGAACAGCACCTACTATAATGTATTTTGTCTATATTCTACAGAGCCTTAAAACAAGAAAATTCTATGTCGGACAATGCGATCATCTGATTGAACGATTCCACGAACATCAGAATGGTTACACACCATCTACTAAAAACCGAGGTCCTTGGTGGATGCCATATTATGAGATATACCCATCCAGAAGCGAAGCTGTAAAACGCGAATTACAGATTAAACGCAAAAAGAGCTCAAAGAGTATTCGCGCTATAATCATGTATCATCTTTCTGAAACCGAACTACTATAATTTTTTAATATCCTAAACCGCTACAGCCTCAAAAGTTATTAATCCACAAGACCATAAGCTGCAAGAGCGTCAATAATTTCCTCGCGGGCATTACCGACTTCTGGAACTGGTGATCCTGTCAACTGTTTTGCCATATCTTTATATAGGTTACTTGTTGCCATTAGAGCTTCTACAGGGACCTTGAAATCAACCCCCAATGCGTTACGCTCAGTCATCCGAGCCTTATTAAGCAGAACATCAGCCTCTGGTACTGAATCGCACAGAAACTTCCTGAACATCTCTTTAGAATTCTCGACAATCTTCCCGTCCTTATAGGATGCAGCATCCCAGTAGCGTGAAGAATCAAGTGTACCTACTTCATCAATATATATAATGGAGTAATCGTCCTTATCGCCTGAAACACCCTTAACATATCCAAACTCAAATTTCGTATCAACAAGTAGCTGTCCAGCTTTAGCCGCATTGTCTCCGATAATACCAAAACCTTTTGATAGAAGTTTCTCGTATAGATCAACATCAGCGGCAGAGTGAAACTTGAATGCTTCGTAATTCTCAACAATCTGTTTTTTCGTTATATCGACATCATCCTTTTCTGGTACTCCAGGAATACCACTGAGAATACCTTTGGTAGATGGTGTGCAAAGAAGCTCTGCAAGTCTATCGCCATTTTTTAAATCATCTTGCAACGGAATCCCACAAATATCGCGGTTACCACTTTTGTATCCACGCCACATGCTTCCAGTAATATACTGACGCGCAATGGCCTCAACCATGATCGGCTCTGCTTTCTGCACAATCCAAACAAGCGGATGTGGAGTTTCAAGAATATGATTGCCAGCTAATCCAGCTTCTTCAAACTCTTTGAACCAGTGCTGAGCCGTTGCATTAAGCGAAGCCCCCTTGCCAGGAACCCCCATCAATCCATCCTCACCCTTCCAAATTATCTCATAAGCTGAAATTCTATCGCTTATCACCATTACAGCAAGTGGAGTTTCTGCTGGGACATTGTAGCCTCTATCCTCAATAATTCTTTTACTATCTTCTTCCGTTAACCAGTAAACAGAACGGACTTTTCCACTGTGCACATTACCCGCATGCCTTATTGGCAAATCATCTGTTTTTGCAATTGCTAGATCTGATAAACTCATACTATTCCCCTTTTAATATTATTTAAATTCGTTTAAAAAATATCAATATGCTGAGTTATTGACAAGGACATAAGCAATAGCCGAAAAGATCGAAGATGTGAGACAACAAATAACAGATACTTTCAGCTCATAGCATGAACACCACATTCTCCTTCATTCTAAAAAAACACTTGATATACAAACCCTATTCGAGCATCCTGTATAACAATATTACAGAAAAAGATTTAACCTACAGCTTAAACCAACACAAACTGATTACTGATAACTAATAACTGATAACTTTAACATGACCCGTATTTTACATTTTAGTGATGTTCACTTTCCACTTTCGCGGAATTCTGTCTCTTTGCCTGAGATTCTGCGGCCAAAGCGAATTCTTGCTTCAGCCAACTATCTTCTGCGGCGCCGCCCAAAATTTATTGCTGGTAACACCAAGTGGGATGCATTTAATAATTTTTACAAAAGTATAGAAGTCGATGCCGTCATCTGTACTGGTGATCTATCCGGCATGGGCATGCATGGGGAACTAGATTATGCACAGAGTAAGTTAGAACATATAAGTAAGCACCCAAACTTCATTCTACTGCCTGGCAATCACGACCTCTACCTGCCGGAAAAGAATGGCTCTCACTTTTATGATATCTTTAAAGACAGCATCACCAAAAGTGACATCACCATCTCCGATAACACCCCCTACCCACTAGTAAAACTTATTAATGATAATGTTGCAATAGTTGCTGTTAATAGCGCAAAGCCTAACCCATCATTGATACGTTCATCTGGCAATATATCTACCGAACAGTTATCAGCAGTAGATGCACTGCTGAATAACGATGAGCTAAAAACACGTCATGTAATTGTCGCCACTCATTATAATGCTGACGATGAAGATACCAATCTACACGGTTTAGAAAACCGTAAAGAATTCAGAGCAATACTTGCCAAGCATAACTGCGCAATGCTGGTTCATGGACATATACATAAAAACCAGACCTACAATGTGCCAGATTCAAATACTAAAGCATTTTGTGCCGGTAGCCTGACCTATAAAGGCCGTGAATCTTTCTGGGTATACAATATCGGAGAGAAAAATAGTGCCCAAGCAGGATCGTGGGACGGTGCGCAATATGTACTAGGTGAAGAGCAGAGTATTTAGCTACCTTATCGAGTAGCCAACATTATGGTACTTGCAGAAAACATTGGTTTCTCAATCCCACACACTCACAAACAGACTTCCTCACCCATCAAGAGAATTTATATGCGGATACAGATTCTTACCAGGACATAGGCTTTGACCAATATCACGGTGTCCAAAGATGTTTTTTGGCTTTACAGAATATTTTTTC
>DAOVUR010000021.1 GCA_030632465.1 bacterium
GTTATATTTTCTATTCTTTCTGGAACTGGAAATTTTGTTCGCTAATTGCGTTGTCGACAGTTGTGGATTTCGCATGTGGTAAATACATTCAAGGGGCTCCGCCAAGTGTGCGGCGCCGGGGCACGCATAGGAGTGGTGGGGGAGTTAATCTTTCGCTATTAGGTTTTTTCAAGTATTTTAATTTCTTTGAGAGTTCATTCCAAGAGCTATTTAGTATGGCGGGACTGAATTTCAGCACGCATACGTTAAAAGTTATTTTGCCAGTGGGTATAAGCTTTTATACTTTTCAAACCTTAAGTTATACGCTTGATATTTATCGTGGAACCTTAAAGCCCACGCGGAGTTTTCAGACGTTTGCCCTTTACGTTTCTTTTTTCCCGCAGCTTGTGGCAGGGCCGATTGAACGTGCTCGTCATTTGTTGCCACAATTTGAGTGTGATAGAAAAATTACTCGTGCGATATTGTCGCAGGCTGTAATTCTTATTCTAGTGGGATATGTGAAGAAGGTGTTGATAAGCGACCAGCTTGCTGGTTCGGTTGAGTATGCTTTTTCATCTTGGCAGTCACTTTCTTCGTTGGCATTACTCAAAGGAGTGGTTCTTTTCTCGGTACAGATATATTTCGATTTTTCTGGTTACTCTGATATTGCTAGAGGTACAGCAAAGTTGTTTGGGATTGATCTTATGTTGAATTTTAGACAACCGTATTTCTCTACAAATATAGCGGAGTTCTGGAGCCGATGGCACATATCGCTTTCCACATGGTTGCGAGATTATTTGTATATTCCTTTGGGTGGTAATCGTAAAGGTACCGCAAGAACTTATTATAATCTAATGACTACGATGTTGTTGGGCGGGTTGTGGCATGGTGCAAGCTGGACATTTGTGGCGTGGGGCGGATTACATGGGTTGTATCTGGTTGTGCATAAGGTGTTTAGTAGGCGTGGTGGTTCT
The DNA here is from genome assembly GCA_030632465.1 of bacterium. GTDB lineage: Bacteria > Verrucomicrobiota > Kiritimatiellia > UBA8416 > CAMZLY01 > CAMZLY01. The sequence goes on from DAOVUR010000021.1 coordinate 954, forward strand.
TCTTGTGAGAATACGGGAGGAATTAGATATTTTGTTATGAATATCCATTTTATTGCACTTACGTATTTTTTGGTGTTGTTTACTTGGCTGTTATTCCGGTCTCCCGATATAGGAACTGCCATAGGATATTTTATACGTATGATTTCCTGTGTGGGAGGGTGGGATTGGTCAATTGTATTATTTTTAATCATGATGTTAGGAGCGGTTTGTCTAATTGATTTACCTGCTTATATTACAGGGGATGAATATTGTATGGAGCGAATACCCCTTTATATAAGGGTGCCGGTTTTTGTTGTATTGGCGGCGTTAGTTATAATGCTTTTATTCCAGCAGGATGTAGATAGGTCATTTATATATTTCCAATTTTAATGAGTTGGTTCAAGAGTGAATAAAGAATGTTTATGTATATATTAGTTTTGGTGTTTGTGGTTATTCTGTTTTATACGTGGGTAGGTTATCCTCTTGTTTTACGGTTTGTTTCTGTGGCTTCTCCTGCAGTGGATGTGAGTAAAAAGGTTGCAACACTGCCGCGAGTGGCGATTGTTTTATCTGCGTATAATGAAGAGAAATGCTTGCAGGCGCGGCTTGATAACCTGTTGACTGTTGACTATCCAGCTGAACTTGTCTCGATTTATGTTGGGCTTGATGGCTGTAGTGATGAGTCGTCAGCGATTGTAGCAATAATGGCTGGGCAACATGATAATATTCATCTGCACGACTTTTCTGAGCGACGCGGGAAGGTCGCGGTACTTAAAGATTTAGTGGCCTTAATTAGGGGTGTTGGCGGCGGGGAAAGTATACTGGTTTTTACTGATGCTAATAGTATGTTTAGGTCTGATGCTTTAACAAAGTTGTTGTTGCCTTTTGATGATGATAAGGTTGGCGGTGTCTGTGGCCGCTTGATTTTCCTGCCACTGGTGTCTGATGGTGACGTGGATGATGGTGATAGCCCTGAATCATCTTATTGGGGTTGGGAAACTAGGCTTAAGATGGCGGAGAGTGTGCTTGATTCATGTTTGGGTGCGAATGGAGCTATTTATGCTATGCGCTCAGAATTATTTTGGGATAAAATAGCTGATAACACGTTGATTGATGATTTTGTGCTCGGCATGAAAATAAGAGAGCAGGGGTTGCGTATGGTTTATGAGCCAGACGCGGTGGCAGAAGAGGTTCTTCCGGTGCAAACTGCAGAATGGGGCAGGCGAGTGAGGATAGGTGCTGGTGCTTATCAGTCGCTTGGTTTTTGTGGGCGTTGTTTGTTACCTAGTTATGGAAAGTTCTCCTGGATGTTCTGGTCTCACAAGGTGTTGCGTTGGTTTACACCGCATCTATTATTGTTCCTATTGGGCTGTTTGAGTTATTGGCTAGTTGCTGGTAGTGGTGAGAATCAGATATTACACGTCGGCATTACTAGCTGTGTGATTGTTGTTATGAGTATAGCAATGTTCTTCGCTAAGAAAACCGGTTTGCGTGATAGTAGGCTTGCACAACCGTTTTTATTGTTGGATCATTTTGTTACTATGCAGGTAGCGTTATTTTTTGGCTTTGTTCGTTACTGTAGAGGTGGATTAAAAGGGCAGTGGACGAGAACGCCAAGAAGTAGCGAGTAATCTCATGAAGTAGTAAGTATACATGTGGTAAGGTTGAATTGAGCGAAACAGCTGTTGTTAGTTGTTTCGCTTTTTTGTTTTCGCTACTGCTTTCTTGTTTTCTATATATTGATATAAGAATATTGCGCAACCGAGGCAGAATAGTGTTACGCTGATATATTGTGCTACGGAAAATTGAGTTTCGTAACGTACGCGTGGGTCGCCTCTGAAGAATTCAAGGATGAATCGTACTATAGGATAGGTTAAGAGATAAGCGGCAAGAACTGTGCCGCTTTTTTTGTGCCTTTTGTAAATAATATGTAGTATTACGAAGGTGATGGTGCCTAGTGCTGCTTCGTAAAGTTGTACGGGGTGCACTGGCTGGCAGTGTGTGGAAACTGATGTAAGAAGTCCTGTTTCCATCTGGTGATCCCAAGCGAGACTTCCTTTAGGGTAGGTTACGGCTAGTGGTCCACTATGTATAGAGCCATAGCAACATCCGTTTATGAAACATCCGATTCTTCCAAGCGCATGACCAAGAGGGATGGACGTGATGGCAAGATCTTGGATATCTAAGATCTTCTCACCTTTATGCTTAGCAAATAGTATTAGTGATATACTAGCACCTATAAGACCGCCGTAGAATATGAGACCACCTTGGTCTATGCGCACTATTTGTGCGGGGTAATCTATGAAATATTGTAGGTTTGCGATAATATAAGCAATGCGTGCTCCTAAAATGGCTGCTAGCATAATCCAGAATAGCATGTCGGAGCAGAAGTTGAAGTTACGTTTTGTGCCCTTCCCCAGCCAAGTCCAGTTTAGTAGTCCTGCGATAGCTGCTAATGCCATAAAAATTCCGTACCAATATATCTGTATGGGGCCTATTTTTAAAAATTCTGGGTGCATAAGATTCCTTAAAATAATTTATGATGTTATATTAATCTAATAAATGGCTATTTATTTATAGACAGATCTACAAGATATATGTTTATTATTAGACATAGTTGACTGCATTTTCAAGGTAATTTATGGAACCAGATATAAATAGTATAACAGTAAATATAGAAAAAGTACTTGAAACAAAATGCCTGCATTGTCATAAGGTGGTGGATGTTGGTGATTTAGCTGTGTTTGATGAAGTTGAGTGTCCGCACTGCGGTAAGAGTATGTCTGTGCCTGGGAAGTTGGGTAATTTCACTCTTCTTAATGAGGTTGGCAAGGGTGGCATGGGTAGCGTTTATCGTGCTCGCGATGAAGGACTTGGTCGTTTGGTAGCAGTTAAAGTGATTCTGCCTTCTCTGGCAGCGGATAAAGATTTTATTGATACTTTCAAGCATGAGGCGCAAGCTGCAGCGAAAGTTAATCATTCACATATTGCACAGATATATTCTTTTGGTGAGGAGCATGGTCAACCATATATTGTTATGGAACTTGTTACTGGTCGAGGTTTGGATCAGCTTATTGACTCTGGTAAAACGCTTGATGAAGGGTTGATTATACAGATCGGCATGGATATCGCTGAAGGTTTGGAAGAAGCTGATACTATGGGTTTGATTCATGGTGATATTAAACCAGAGAATATCTTGCTAGATGAAAAGATGCAGGGCAAACTAATTGACTTTGGGATTGCCAGTGTGGGTGGGGTGGATGCTGCTGATGGTATATGGGGAACACCCTACTATATTGCGCCGGAGAAGCTACGTCGCGAAAAGGTTGATGCTAGATCTGATATCTATTGCCTTGGTGCAACTTTGTACCATGCCTTGGCTGGCGCGCCTCCGTTTGATGGAGATACACCTGCTGAAGTTGTAAAGGCGCGTCTTGAATATGAACCGCTACCGTTACGCATGGTTCGTGATGATATTAGTGAGGATGTAGAGCGTATTATTATACGTATGTTAAAAACTGAGCCAGCACAGCGTTATCCTAATTATTCTTCATTGCTAAGTGATATGCGCAAAGTTGCGAAAACGCTCAAGCCATCACGGAATCCCTCGGTTAAATCTAAGAAGATAGTAATGCGTAAGCGTGGCGCTGTTGTTAAGCCGTCAAACACAGCTGTAGTTGGGACAACAAAGCCTATGATGGTGCCAAGTAAGAAGAAAAAGCTTATGAATTCATCTGCTATGTCCGGAAAACGAGTAGAGATTAATCCTAAGTCCATGAAGAGCAGGGTTGCAAGTCAGCCTAAACAGCTTACTCCCGAACAGGTAAATAAAAAGAAACAGCATGTGGTTAGGGTGATGTGGACTGTAATTTCGCTAGTTATAGTTAGCATTATTGTTACGGCTGTGATTATATTTAAGGTGCAAGAAGAAAAAGATGTTCAGAAACGTCGTGCTTGGATAGCCTTAAATAGTGCGATTACAACAATAGAAGGTTATGATGCAAAAATAGCGTTGTCTGTATCTAATATTGTTAAGCAGGCGGAGGTGACTAAGCAGTCTAAGGATAATGTTGTTGCTATGGCTAGTGTGGTTACAAAAAGAACTGCGGAAGATCTTCTTGTATCACTAGCTCCGCCCGCGCCAGCGAAACCTGAGTTTTTAGATGCACAAGGTGGCGATACTAATGCTCCCGCTGATGCAGTGAAAGCACCATCTAAAGCGGCGCCGGCGAAGGTTAAGAAGAAGAGGGCTCCTGTTGAAGAAGGACCTCCACCCGTTAGAGAAGAAGGGCCGCCGCCTGTTAGGGAGGAAGGACCACCGCCAGTAGCGGGTGATGAGCCAGAACCAAAAATTATTGAGGAAGCGCCAAAGGTAGAGGAGCCTGTTCCTGAACCAGTGGTGGATGATCCGCCAATTATAGCATTAGCAAAGAAAGCCTTTATCGAAATAACCGAAATTGAAAATATGGTTGATGCTGCTGTTGAACTTGAACTTGAGGCAGAAGAACTTATCGAGCCAGCAGTGAACTCGCGTATTCATGCAGGTATTGCTGCCATATTCCCGAAAGTGGAAGAGCAGCTTGAGCAGCTGGGTGATATTAGTAGTAATATTGATAAATCCCAGAAGAAACTAAACTCAATTACCTCTCAGATGGAGACTATTTCCAGGAAGTTTGAGAAGCAACGCGCAGAAGCCTTGTTGGTTAAATTAGAGGCGGAAAAAGTAAGACGAAAAGAGGTTGAACGGCAACGCCTGTTGGCACTGCATGAAGCAGCGGTGGCAAATGATTTATCGAGAATAGATAATGTTAGTGCGGCACTAAAGGCTGCAATGGACGTTTTGATGTATGATGATATTGTGTATGATCTTAAGAAACGCAGAAAAAATCTTCAGACTGATGAGGGTAAAGCTGCAATGGATATTTATATTGATCGTGCAGTATACATGCAAAACCTCAAGAAGTTTATCATAAAACAGTTAAACATCGCTCCATATCAGTGGGGGTGGATTGCTGACGGTTCGCAAGAGGATATTTTTAAAGCATCAAAAAGAAATATTACGTTAAAGGGCCGCTCAGTGAAGTGGACTGACGTTTCTGCGAAGCAGTTTTTACACCTTATAAAGCATTATGTGAATGATCTTAATAAGGATGTGAAGTTAGTAGAGTTAGGCTCGCAGTTTATGGCTGTTGCTGTTTACTATTATGCACATGACGCATATGAACCTGCATCTCGTTACGCCAATCAAGCTATAGAGTTTAATCCTAGACTCTCTAAGGATAAAGAACGCTTATTCCCTGAGCCAGTAGCTGAAGAAAATTTCGATGATGAATTCTAGAGCAGTTTGCGCTTGTCGTATATTTGCTATCTGTGGTGGTGGGTAACAATCTCACAATCCTGATGGTGCAGGATGTTGCCTGTTGTATCTATTCAGGGTCAGGCAGAAGTTGTATTTTTCTGATTTTCCCGCGACCATAACGTTTTGTTAGATTGTTTAGGATAATCTTGTATCCGTTACGCTTCAGCTCATAGAGCCATACGGAACTATTGACAAAGATTGTTAATTGACTATTTTCAAACTTACCGGGTCGCGTATGTTTTGCTACGGCATCACCAACTAAGTCATGCCATTCTTCTTCAAGGGTGTTTAACCAGTGTGTTTCGTTTAAACCTAGTTTTTTCATTACAGATGCAACGACATTTTCCATCTCTGGTATATGCATTTCTTGTGGTGGCGGATATGGAGATTCTATCCGGCATCGCTCCCGCATAACTTGCCACTGTTCGCGGGTGTAACGTTTTTGTTTTTTTGCTGACATAATGCTGTTCATATTACCACAAACTGTTATGAATAGTATATTGAATATTTATACTTGATGCAGGTGCTGTAAAATGGCATATTTTGCGGTTCTAGTTGTAGTGTATAGTAACAGTATTTTAAAGGAGAGTAGATATGGCAGCAAAAGCTGGAAATATGATGATTGCACAGAGTGGCGGTCCTTCAATGGTAATTAATCAGAGCTTGGTGGGCGCAGTACTTACAGCGCGTGCAAGCAAAGAAATTGGTCGCATTTATGGTTCTATGCATGGAATTAAGGGCATCCTTAATGAGGACTTTATTAATTTGCGTAAAGAAACAGTTGCCACACTTGAGTCGGTTGCACCTAGTCCTTCTTCTGCATTAGGCTCTGTTCGTCAAAAGCCAACTCCTAAAGACTGCACAAAGATTTTTGAGATATTAAAAAAATATAAAGTGGAATACTTCTTTTATGCTGGTGGCAATGATTCAGCAGAGACTACTTATATTATTCAGGAAGAAGCAAAGGCCGCTGGATATCCTTTGAAATGTTTCCATATTCCAAAAACTATTGATAATGATCTAAAAGAAAATGATCACACACCAGGCTTTGGAAGTGCTGCCAAATTTGTTGCTTGTTCATTGCAAGGACTCAACTTGGATAACCGCGCATTACCTGGTGTTCATGTTTCTGTGATTATGGGACGTCATGCAGGATTTCTTACTGCAGCTGCTGCATTAGGGCGTGTACATGAAGATGATGGTCCACACCTTATTTATCTGCCAGAGAAACCATTCGCGATGTCACGCTTTGTAGCTGACGTGAAACGGGTATATAAAAAATATGGTCGTTGTCTGATTGCAGTTTCTGAAGGAATTGCTGATAACAAAGGTGTTTCTATTGCCGCACAGTTAAGTAACGAGGTCGACTCACACGGTAACGCACAGTTGAGTGGTACTGGAGCATTAGGCGATTTGCTTGCAAACGAAATTAAAGCTAAAAGCAAGATTGAACGTGTACGTGCTGATACTTTTGGTTACTTACAGCGGTCATTTCCTGGAATGGTATCTGATGTTGATTCTGCTGAAGCGCGCAAGGTTGGTGAAACGGCAGTGAAAGAAGCTTTAAGCGGTGCTAAAAGCGGTTCGATCGCTATCAAAAGAAAGCCTGGTAAAAAATATAAAGTTTCTTTTGTTCGTGTACCATTGCGCAAAGTTGCTAAATTTACAAGCCACGTGCCATTAAAGTATATTAATAAAGCCGGTAATGATGTTACGCAGGCATTTATTGATTATGCTGCACCAATTGTTGGTAAACTACCAAAAATTGGTCGCCTTAAAGCTGTCCCAGCTGGTAAGTAGTTAAGTTGGGAAGAAATCAAAAGAATATATCGCCGAGATTGTATGATCTCGGCGTTTTTTTGTCTTCAAATGTAATTGTGATATTGACGTATAGGTTTATTCTGCCAAAATAGATTTGGATAGTAAAAATCAATTATAGGAAATTAAAATTATGGCAACTTCAATTACTAAAGAATTTATTAAGCGTGTGCCTAAGACTGATCTACATTTGCACCTTGATGGATCGTTAAGATTATCGACACTGATTGAGATGGCAAAAGCAGGTGGTATTGAGCTACCAGCTTATACTGAAGAAGGTTTGTGCGATACAGTATTTAAAGCGCAGTATAATGATCTAGGTGAGTATCTTAAAGGATTTTCATATACATGTGCAGTTCTGCAGAATGCAGAGAATCTTGAGCGTGTTGCATTTGAGCTTGCCGAGGATTGTATCTCTGAAGGTGTACGTTATATAGAAGTGAGGTTTGCACCTCAGTTGTTGGTTAATAAGAATCTTTCCATAAAGGAGTCAGTCCAAGCTGTAGCGGCTGGTTTGCAAAAAGCGCAGTCTGTTCATAATCTATCTGCATCAGTGAAGAAGGGTGATGATCTTGAGTTCGGTTTTGGTATCATCTTGTGTGCAATGCGGCGATTTAATAAGTATATGGGAGACTATTACTCGCATTTATTGGCTATTCTAGATGAGACTCCGGAAAAAGAGGTCTTCTCTATTGCTTCGCTAGAGATGGCACGTGCAGCTGTTGCTTTGCGTGATCAGTATGCGTTACCTGTGGTTGGATTTGATCTAGCGGGAGAGGAATCTGGCTTTCCTGCATCATATCACCGTGATGCTTATCAGTATGCACATAGTAACTTTATGGCGAAGACTGTACATGCGGGAGAGGCTTATGGTCCTGAATCAATTTTTCAAGCAATAACAGAATGCTATACGAATCGTATTGGGCATGGAACTTTTCTTTTCTCGGAGGACTCTATTAGTGATGATTGTATAGAGGATCGTGCGAGCTATGTAGACAAGTTGGTTGAATATGTTGCGTGTCATCGTATTACTATGGAGGTATGTCTTACCAGTAATCTGCAGACCATTCCTTCAATATCGTCAATTAAAGAACATCCCATATCCAAGATGCTTGATAGAAACCTTTCGGTCTCGATCTGTACAGATAATCGTTTAGTATCCCACACTACTATAACGCGTGAGTATGAGCTGGCAGTGGAAGAGTTATCTATTACTCCTCATCAATTCCGCAATATTGTTATATCAGGTTTTAAGGGCGCGTTTTATGGCGACTATAATCATAAACGTGATTATGTCCGAAAAGTTATTAACCAATATGATAAGCTTGCCAAGGAGTTTGGGATAGGCTGAAGAAATGATTCAACTAATCCCATAAACTAGAAGGATATAGACCTTCATCTATGAGTTTTTGAATCTTGGCTACTACGATCGGCTTATCGGCTGCATAGGTGACGCCAAACCATGGACTTGATGTTGCTAGTACATCTACGCTTATCGCATTTGCATTGATGAGAGTGTTTACAACAGATGGAACAAAGAACTCTGACTTGAGTTCGTTACCAGATTCTTGTAAGAATTTCAGGAATTCTGTTTCTAGTGTTGCGAATAGTGAAGGCTTGAATCCCCATAGGTTCATAGAGACTAGCTCGTTGCCAGATAGGTCATGCCAACTTCCATCATCATCTTTATAGCGAATGTTGCCGTCATCGGTTTCGATGTGTGTTCGCTCAACAACAGTTGTTAGTTTCGAGTCTTCATCTACCGAGCACACTCCACGTGCTACCGAGCCATGCTCTGATACCGTGTTGCTAAGCTTGTAACCCACCATAGCGAATATAGCTGGATCATCTTTTGATGATTCTAGACTGTCCGCCAGTAGCTTGTATGATTCTTGTCCGTAGAAGTCGTCACCGTTGATTACGGCAAAAGGTTCATTGACGGCATTACGACAGGCAAAAACTGCATGTCCAGTTCCCCATGGCTTTGTTCTGTCTGCTGGTACTGTGAATTCTTTAGGAAGATCTTCTAGGCTCTGAATAACATAATCTACCTCGACCTGTGCTGATATACGTTTGCCGATGGTTTCTTTAAAATCATTTTCGATATTCTTGCTGATAACAAAAACTATCTTGTTAAAACCAGCCTTGATTGCATCATAAACAGAGTAGTCTAAGATGAATTCGCCGGATGGCCCTACGGGATCCATCTGCTTGAGTCCACCATACCTACTACCAATACCCGCCGCTAGAACTACTAATGTTTTTTTCATGTGCGAAACTATAGCAGAAGATTGTTTCTTTTCAAGTACTAGTCAGAAAAAACAATCAGCATTGAAACGCCGACTTACTGAAAAGTAGCTTGCAGCACTAGTTTTATCTGTATTAAATATAGGGATATTGACGTGGAATTAAAAGTTGAGTAACTTGTGTGCTAATTGTTGATATTGATAGTAGATAAAAGAGGTGAGTAAATGAGTGATTTTGTTATGCCGGCAGATCTTGCTAAGTCTTTGGTCGAAGTGTCGGAAAAGAAAGCATCTATTCCGGTTGTTAAACTGTTTGTATTGGGAATCTTGGCTGGAATATATATTGGGTTTGCTGCACATCTGGCGACAGTGGTAGGCACTGGAACATTTGGATGGCTTGGCTTTAAGAAATTCATAATAGGTTCCGTCTTTAGTGTTGGGCTAATGCTGGTGATGATTCCTGGCAGTGAACTCTGGACAGGGAATAATCTGATGGTGGTGGGCTTGTTACAAAGGAAGATTACACTTGGTGGGTTATTGAAGAATTGGACTGCTGTGTATCTAGGAAATATAGTAGGATCGGTTATTCTTGCATTTATCATTGCTAAGAGTTCTGGCCTGCTCGATGGAGCTGTTGGTGGCACGGCAATTAATCTTGCTTATGGTAAAGTGGCTACGCAGATTGAGGGGGTTAGTCATAATTATGCATATTTCTTTAAAGCAATAGGTTGTAATTGGCTGGTATGCTTAGCTGTGATGATGGCATTAGCGGCAAAAGATATAGCGGGCAAGGTTCTTGCGATATACTTTCCGATCATGGCATTTGTAGCATCAGGTTTTGAGCATTGCGTTGCTAATATGTATTTTATTCCTGCAGGAATATTTGCCAAAGGATTTAATAATGCAGTTATTGCATCAGGACAAAGCGTTGAACGATTACAGACTTTAAACTGGTCAACTATGTGGACGCAGAATCTTCTAACTGTTACTGTTGGTAATTTTGTGGGTGGCGCGCTATTTGTCGGTGTGGTTTATTGGTATCTATATGTTAAGGATAGCGATAAAGCGTAGAGTAGGGTGGTGCTTGATCAAATAGAAAGTATGTCATGAATATATTACGAAAGTTTTTCAAGTTAGACTCATTAAAAACTAATATTCGCTTAGAGGCAATAGCGGGTTCCACAACCTTCCTTGCTATGGCATACATAATATTTGTTAATCCCGATATTCTCAGTGCGACTGGTATGGATAAGGGTGCGTTAATTACCGCCACAATTCTTGCTTCTGTTGTGGGGACTCTGTTAGCAGGATTATGGGCTAATGTTCCTTTTGCAATGGCGCCAGGGATGGGACTTAATGCTTTCTTTGCTTATAGCTTGGTTATTGGTCAGAAGGTGTCATGGCAGACTGCGTTGGGTGTGGTTTTTGTCTCAGGTGTACTTTTCTTGATTCTTACATTATGTGGTGTGCGTTCGAAGGTTGTTAATATTATACCGATTTATTTGCGTCTATCTATTGCTGCCGGTATAGGTCTATTTATTGCCTTGATAGGTTTTCAGAATTTAGGGTTAGTGGTAAGGAATGATGCAACAATGATAGGTCTTGGGAGTATTGATAAATCATTACTTTTAGGGTTGATAGGTTTGCTTATTACTATGTTTCTAGAAGTTAGGCGCATTAAAGGCTCTATTTTACTGGGAATCTTGGCAACAACTATATTGGGTCTTATTTTTGTTGATACTGTAAGTCTGCCAAAGGAGATGTTTTCACTGCCACCTTCAATTGCTCCGATATTCTTTAAGCTAGATATTATTGGGGCATTAAAGTGGGGGATGTGGGGTGCAATCTTTTCTTTTATGTTTGTGGATCTATTTGATTCTGTTGGTAGTATTGTAGCTTGTTCATATTCATCCGACCTAGTGAACGAAGATGGTAGTATTGACCGCCTAGATCGTATTTTGGAGGCTGATGCTGTTGCTACAGTGGCAGGAGCATTGCTGGGAACAAGTACCACTACTACTTATGTGGAGTCAGGTACAGGTATTGCTGAAGGAGGCAGGTCTGGTTTGGCAAATGTAGTTACGGCACTACTATTTATGACTGCCCTTTTTGTTACGCCGATCATAGGTATTGTCCCTTCATTTGCTACAGCGCCAGCATTGATTGTTGTGGGTATTTATATGTTTAAGCATATAAAAGATGTAGATTTCAGGAATTTTGAAGTAGCAGTTCCAGCTTTTCTGACAATTGTGCTGATTCCGCTTACCTACTGTATTAGTACTGGTTTGTCATTTGGGTTTGTTGCACACGTATTGGTTAAAATTAGTGCTGGTAAGATCCGCGAGATTCACCCTGTTATGTGGGGTGTCGGGATTTTCTCTTTTTTGAACCTGGTTTTGTTGTTGAAGTAATGCAGTAGTAAAAAATCATGATTCAGTGATCAGGAGTTATTTTAATGAGTGGTCCTAGTTGTAGTAGTGGTATTAATAATCTGTATATTCATGTTCCTTTTTGTGATGGGAAGTGTGACTATTGCGCGTTCTATTCTACTACGTTTTCAACTGCGCGTGCTGATAGTTATCTTGAATGTTTGGCAACTGAGATAGACCTTTTTCTGGAAAGTCACCAATCATTAGTTCCGCAGACCGTCTATATTGGCGGCGGGACTCCTTCTGCATTATCCACTGAACAGCTCTCGAGATTACTGGAGATAGTAAATGCGCGTATAGACACGTCGCGCTTGATTGAGTGGACAGTAGAGATGAACCCAGGTGATTTTGATCCATCACTGCCGGACATCTTGCTGGCGGCAGGTGTTACTAGGGTTAGTCTCGGTGCACAAATTTTTGATGATGAAGCATTAAGGGCAATAGGACGTCGCCACACTGTACCTGATGTGACTGATACTGTAAAGTTGCTGCGAAGCGCCGGAATACAAAACTATAATGTCGATCTTATATCATCTTTGCCAGACGTATCAGAATCACTCTGGATAGATTCCCTTAACAAGGCCGTAGAGCTAGAGCCGACTCATATATCAGTATATAATTTCTCTGTGGAGCAGGGGACAGTAATGGCGCAAAAAGATTATAATGGATTATTGCCGCCAGTGTCGGATAAACAGCAGCTACAGTTACTTAAGCAGGCGGAAACCATTTTGAATTCTGCTGGATATAGTAGGTATGAAATATCAAACTATGCGGTGCCCGGGTTCGAGTCTAGGCATAACCTTGCCTGCTGGCATGGTGGTGATTATGTTGGTTTTGGGCCATCTGCTTCATCGCGTATAGGTAGCCGAAGACGGACAAATAATGCTGACTTGAATAGTTATACCGAAGCAATAGCTAAGAATAAATTACCGCCATCTATTAAGGAGGTGGTTGTTGAAGAGGTCGATCTTCTGGAGAGGTTTATGTTCGGTTTTCGTCTTACTGCAGGAGTTGACCTGAAGAAGTTTACTCAGAAATATTCACCAGCACCGCAACAGTTATCACACTGGCAAGAGGTTCTTAGGCGACTAGTGGCAGAAAAGTTGCTACTTCAAGATGAGGAGCGGTACTACCCAACTCCGTACGGACTAGGGTGTGCAGATTATATTGCTGGTGAGTTTCTTGTGTGACAGTTGTCAGTTAATGCACCTGCCTACTGTTTTTCTATAGTAGAAAGATGCGGTAATAGCTTTTCTATTTTCTTTTTTGTTATGCCTTTAACTCTTACTAGATCATCATTGGTGTTATATGGTCGACCATCAATAATCCGTTTTCCCATAACGGCGCCAATACCAGATAACATTCTCAGCTCTTCTAGCGAGGCGGTATTGATATTAATTGGTTTAAGCTCTACTTTGATGCTGTCTCTGATTTTTTCTAGCTCAGCATTTTCTAGTCTTTCTAATGCTCGTAGAGATGTTAGCTGTTTGATATCTGTTGCTGCCCATATTCCTTTTCTTGCAAGCATTGCGCTACTTTCTAGATCTTTAAGCCGAGCAGCCATTTCTTCATGGGATATTCCTTCAGGTGTTTTTCTGGCAACTCCGTAAGCGCGTGCGTATCCGTTAGCAACGAGTAAAGATGCTAAGTCCTCGCCATGAGATGTGGTGATGAACCCATAATAGCGCCCGCCAGTTGAGCGGCCTGGTGCAGTTGCCAGCGCTGTATGTACAGTAAAAGGTTTTTCTAGTTGTTGCCTAGTGAAGTTAGTGGCTTCTTTACCATAAAACACCGTTTCTCGATGACTTAACAGGCCGAAATATCTGGTTTGTGAGCGTACGCGCCTTGCATCTGTGCTTTGTGATACTGTAGTTTCTGGGCAATCTACAAAATATATTCTTATTGTTATATTACTGTTTCCTAGCTTGACCAGGAAGCTATCGCCATCATTATGCTGACTGGTAACTAGTGATGCATTTTTGTAGGCTACTAAGTCTTTGGCGGTGCATAGGTTTGCTGTTAAGTGTGTGTAGCAGATGAAGATTACCATATTTATAAGAATGTATTTTGTCATATTACATATCCCTTACTAAGAACCGGTTATGCTAGCGATCCAGATACCCACATAATGAGTGATGGCTATTACTGCGCTGGCAATAAGAAGATGTTCGCCAATAACTCTCAGGATGGGCTGCTTCTGTGTTTTTGCCATTATATAGCTGATAAATGTTAGAACAGACATACCCCAGATAACACCGATTATA
>DAOVUR010000279.1 GCA_030632465.1 bacterium
AACTTCGTCTTCATCCATCAAGTAACGTTCAACTTCTCTATTGCTACGTCGGATGCCGCAGTAGTAGCAGTCTTTAACGCAGTGGTTGCTCATTTCTATGATGCCACGGAAATAGGCGACGGGGCCAACAGTATCAAGTTTTACCTGGTAGGCGGCCTTAAAAAGCTCCTGCATTTCATCTTTATCAGAAATATCAAGTAATGTTGCCAGCTCTGAGTTTTCTACAGGCTTATTTTCTATAAGTTTTTTGATTATGTTTAATGTTTTCATCTTTTAGTTTCTAGATTTCAGATGTTAGGTTGTGCATATGTCGGACTGAGTCCGCCTTTTCGGCTTTCCGCAACTACGGGGCCGATGCTACATTTGGCTGGGGGCAGCCCGCGCTACAGCATTCTGAATCCTGTCTCCTGTTTATAAATATATATCTCTTTTTCCTGCTTTACGAATTTCGTCAAGATGAGTAACAGCAGAGATGCGATCTTTTTCATTTGGCATATGTGCAACTTCATCCAGAATAAGTTTGTAGCCTGCATCTTTGGTTGGTGCAGATGCGTAATCTTCCAGGTACTCAGCCAGTGTAAACATAGCATTTGGTGTGCAGAAGTTCTGGATAAATCCCGGGACAGCAAATTCCATGAACTGTTCACCTGTACGGCCTTGGCGGTAGCAAGAAGTACAGAAGCTTGGAATATATTTATTTGAGATCAGCTCCATGATGATTTCATCCATTGGGCGTGTATCACCAATTTCAAACTGTTCTTTATTTAGCTCTTGTTCGCCATCTTTGGTGTAGCCAGCAAGTTCAATACGAGTACCTGCATCTATTTGCGAGACCCCGAACTCCATAACTTCTCGTCTTATTTCTGGTGTTTCACGAGCGGTAAGAATCATTCCTGTATATGGTACTGCTAAACGTAGAATAGCGACAAGGCGTTTGAAATCACGGTCATTAACAAGATACTGTTCATCAAGTTCTACGCCGTGTGCTGGGCGTATGCGTGGGAAGCTGATTGTGTGTGGACCGCAATTGAAACGGTCAGCAAGATAGCGTGAATGTGTTACCATGCCGAGCACTTCGAAGCGCCAGTCGTAAAGACCGAATAGTGCACCGATACCAACATCATCACATCCTGATTCCCATGCGCGGGTGAGTGAGTCTTGGCGATATAGGTAGTTACCTTTGTGCGTTGATGGTGGATGCACTTTAGCATACGTGTCATGGTGGTAAGATTCTTGGAAGACCTGATATGTGCCGATGCCAGCTTCTTTCATGATTTTGAAACCGTCATAATTTAGTGGGGCCGCATTGATGTTTACACGACGTATTTCTCCATTGCCATGTTTTATGGCATAAGTTTGGCGTACAGTTTCTGCCATATATTCCGGTGTATAGTCTGGATGCTCGCCAAAAACCAGGATCAAACGTTTGTGGCCTGCGTCTTCTAGTGCTGTTACCTGCTCAACAAGTTCTGCTGGTGCTAAGGTTTTTCTTACCGTTGTACGCAGACTTTTCCTAAACGCACAGTACGTGCAGTCGTTTATACATTTGTTGCCGATATATAGCGGAGCAAAGATGACAATTCTATTCCCATACACATCTTGTTTTAGCTGGCGTGCTGTTTCGAACAAGAGCTCTGTGGATTCTTCACTATCTGCGGCAATAAGAGCGGCTGTCTCCGCTACAGTGAGCGGTTTCTTATCTAAGCTTTTGGCAATAATTTCTTTTACCTGTCCTGTATCTTCTTTTGTGTTTTTGATTAGATCGGTAATGTTGGCATCATTGATGAAGTCAACGCAATCTTTTGATAGTTCTTGTTTGTACATTGGGTTAGTCCTCAGTTATCAGTTTTCAGTAATCAGTGTATACGTCGGACTGCGTCCGCCGTTTTGGCTGGGGACAGCCAACGCTACAGTTTCGGCTTCCCGCAACTGCGGGACCGACACTATATGATTTTTTAAATTATTCGTTATTCATTAATATCTAACTAGGTCCCTGAGCGGAGCCGAAGGGCCGGGTGGTTTGCCTCGGGGCATTTCGGCTCCGCTCAATGTCCCTACATCTATTCACTGCTTTTTGTCATGCGTGTCAAGTAGGCAACTTTTTCAAGTGCAATTTCCACATGCATATTTTCTATAACAATATCGCTCTTAAGTTGAAGAGGAACAGGAACAAAGTTAAGGATTCCTTGAATACCTGCCTCAATTAACTGTTCAGCAACATCTTGTGCCACTTCTGAGGGGACTGTTAGAATCGCAAGTTTAATACTATTTTCAGAAATTACGCTTTTTAGTGAATCCATAGAAAAGCATTCGCAGCCATTTGAGGTTTTGCCGATCTTTTTTGGATTGTTATCAAAGGTGGCGGTTA
>DAOVUR010000095.1 GCA_030632465.1 bacterium
GCTCTACGGGCTACCTCTCGGAGATAGGTAGCTACTTCTGCTCTACGGTGCTACCTCTCGGAGATAGGTGGCTACTTTCGTTGATTGTTGATGGTTTAGTTCTTTCATCGTTCAGAACTCTCTCCCCATTTATTTTTCTGGCTGAGATCGTATCGCTGAAATGTTCCATCAGCTTTTTCTTTTTTAATGACGTTTAGATATAGTTTAGCCATCTGCAGTTCTTTGGAGCAGTTGGAGTAGAATGTTTCCCATGCGTACTGATACATTTCATCTAGTTTTTCTGGACTCATTAGTTTTGGTTGAAAAACTGTTTTGCCGCATGTGTATTGACTCCAGTCGTTATGAAGAATATCGCCATCGCTCAACATTTTCTTACGAACTGGTGAGTGAGGAAATGGTGTCATAACAGTAAATTCAGCAAGGTCAAGATCTACATCAAGCAGAAAGTCTACTAGTCGTTTGATGTAATCTTCATCATGATCATCTAGACCGAGGATAATTGTACCTTCAACACCGATGCCACGATCTTTTAACCGTTTGATCCTTTTGCGCATATAGTCTGATGTGTCGACAATCGCTTGATATACGTACCATGCGCCAGCTTCTACTGCTAGGTCTAGAATTTCATCATCATCTTTTATGGGGTGAGATATCCATTTTTTCTTTAGTGGAATCATAGCCTTGAAGAGATCTTTTTCCCACTGGTCATCTTGAGCAAGTGAGTTGTCGACAATGAAAAGTCTGTTATTCTTGATAGACTCAAGTTCTTCGATTACCTTGTCTATTGGGCGCGGCCTAAAGTTGCGTCCCCCTAGAAATGGTGTGCAACATGGAAAGCAGTTGAATCTACATCCTCTGGAGGCATGAACAAGATCTACCATCTGAACGCCACGGAAATTATATATTTCGCGATCGAGAATATCTCTTTTTGCATTGCCTATGAGGGCGGTGTCAGGAAATTGGCCAGCATAGTCATATAGTTTTTTTAAGTTGCCGGCACGTAGATCGGATAAAACATCTTCCATGCGCCCTTCAGCTTCGCCTAGGAATATGGCATCTGCGTGTTGTTGAGTTTCTTCTGCATGTAATTGCGTGGCTATTCCGCCAAAGATAACCTTTTTGCCCATTGCACGGAATTTATCAGCAATTTCCCATGCTCGTGGAATCTGGCATGTTAGCATTACAGACATACATATTAGATCGGCATCACTATCCCAGTCTATTTCCTGCACATGCTCATCTGTAAATGAGATATCACAATAATCGGGTAGTGTAGCAGCGAACACAACTGGGCCATGTGGCGGTAGATGGAATTCCTGTTGGTACTTTAGTTTCGGCCATTTTGCATATATTATATAGATTTTCATAATTTTGTTACCTTGATAAAGAATGCATACTACCTAATATATGTTAGGTAGAAAAGAATTTACTTATTGAGTTTCTTGTAATAATCGAAGCAATAACTTAATATGAGCTTTCTTTCTATATATTTAATGAGGAACAAAAATGTCTGATAATCAGAAGTTAGCGTTAGTTGTTGGTGGCAGTCGCGGCATTGGCAAGGCATGTGCTGTTAGATTGGCCGATTCAGGCTTTGATATATGTTTGACGTATCGGTCAAATCATGCGGCGGCAGAAGAGGTCAAGGATCTAGTGGAGCAGCAAGGGCGTAAGTGCGAGCTTATGGCGTTTGATATTGCGGATCGTGAACAATCAAAAGAACTGTTAGAAAAAAGATTTGAAGAAGAACCTCCTGACGTACTGGTCTACAATGCTGGTATTGCTCGTGATAATCTCTTTGTCTGGATGACTGGTGAGGAGTGGGATGCGGTTATTGATACTAATTTAGATGGATTTTATAATGTGGTTCATCCGTTAGTGTTCCCGATGTTGCGCGCGAAGAGTGGGCGTATAATTGTTATATCATCTATTTCTGGTGAAGTTGGGCAGGCTGGTCAGGTTAATTATTCAGCATCCAAAGCTGGTTTGATTGGTGCTGCAAAATCTTTAGCACGTGAAATAGGTAAGAAGAAGGTTTTTGTTAATGTGGTGGCACCAGGGATTATCGAGACTGATATGACGACTGAGCTACCCAAGGATAAGATTCTGCCGCTTATTCCGTTAAATAGATTTGGTAAAGCAGAGGATGTTGCTGCGGTTGTGAATTTCCTTGCTGCGGAAGAAAATATGTATATTCAGGGGCAGGTGATAAGCGTGAATGGCGGGATGGCAACGTGATGCTGAATGCGGAACATTGAACGATGAGGGATGAACAAATGTCCGGCCCTTCGGCTCCGCTCAGGGACCTGGTAAAAGATGAAATAAAAACTGACAACTTTAACCCAGGCTATGAACGCCCAAGGGAGGAATCATCAAGGAAATGTATGAAGAAAGTTGATAATATTGTTGTAGGTAGTGGTATAAGTGGAATGACACTTGCATTGCTACTTGCAAAAAATGGGCAGTCTGTAGTGTTGCTGGAAAAGGCAGCTACTATTGGTGGTTCGATGGTAAGATTTTATAAAGGCGGCATACCTTTTGATACTGGTTTTCATTTTACTGGTGGATTTGAGAAAGATGGACTACTTATTGAAATGCTTCGTGTTCTTAATATAGATCAACAGATCGAGCCTATTTTCTTTGACACCCCGAATAGCAACTCTATTGTTTTTGAACAGAATCAGCAGACGTATACATTACCTTTGGGATATGATGAGTGTCGTAATGCTATTGTTAACTATTTCCCTGGGGATAAAGAAGCGGTTAATAAATATTTTGATGCTGTGAAGCGTATTTGTGATAATACAGCATCAATGAATCTACGTAACCTTACGGTATCGCGGGAGAGCTGTCCGGAGGATTATATTACCGTTGCAGATTTCCTTGATGAAATTACTGATAATACTCAGCTGAAGGCTGTTCTGTCTGTATATGGGTTATGTTATGGCTCGCCATCAAAAGAGATGACTTTTGCTGGGCATAGCCGAGTCTGTTATGGATTGTATAATGGAATTGCACGGGTAAAAGATGGCGGTGATGCATTTGTTAGATCATTAAAAGCTGAGTTAGAAAAGTATGGAGTTGAAATTCTTACAAATAGATTTATTGAGAGTTGCGAAGATATCGAAGATAAAAGAGTCGGATCTTTTCTGCTTAATAGCGGAGAACGTATCTCGACGGATAAATGTATATTTACGATTCATCCAGCAGAAATATTGAAGACTTTACCGCAAGATGAGTTGCGAAAAGGATTTTGCGAGCGGGTGAACGGTTATCAACCATCAATTGGTTTTTTTACTCTTTATGCAACAATTGATGATATGGGACCGGTTGATTCTAGTCTTGTTGCTTTATGTTGTACTGATAATATTGATGGGGCGTATGATCCATCTAGTCAAGATGCACGTCCGTTGATCTTTGTTACAGGCAATGAAGATATAAAAGGAAAAGAGCATAATGTTTTACATGTCTTTGAAGTGGCACTTGTTGAAGACACGCAGGAATGGGAGAATTCAAAGCGAGGGTCACGCCCAGCGGCATATATTGATTATAAAGAACGCCGTGTTGCATCTATTATTAAGAGAATTGAGAATGTGAATCCTGCATATAAAGGAAAAATAAATGTAGTTGCTTCTGCATCTATGCTTACCTTTAAAGATTATTTGCATTCGCCATACGGATGTGCGTATGGTATACGGCAGAAGGTAAGCCAATTTAATCTATTTGGAAAACTGCCGTTACGCAACATATATGCTGCGGGACAAAGTGCGGTACTACCTGGAGTGGCTGGTGCAATGATGTCATCATTTATCATTGCCCGCGGATTGATAGGTAAAGATCTTTATAATGAATTTATACAAAATCAGTTGGGATGATTATGAATAGAGTAGTAGTGACAGGGCTAGGTGCGGTTAGTGCATTAGGTAGTAGTGTTGATGCATTAATGGCTGGAATTGCAGCGGGAACCAGTGGCGTTAAGTATATGGAAGGATGGTCTGAATATAAAGGGTTGCGTAGTTTAGTAGGCGCACCAGTAGTGCTGGAAAACGTTAAGGATATTCCGCGCAAGCAACGGCGCTCAATGGGGCGAATGAGCATTATGGCGGTGCAGGCTGCAAATGAGGCTATTGCGGATGCTGGACTTGAGCAAGATGTTATTACTTCTGGTAGAACTGGCTGTATTGTTGGTTCCACAATGGGTGGTGCGGAAGCCCTTTATGAATCATATAAAACTATATTGGCTGAGCATGACTTGGCGGAGTTATCATCGATGTCATTCTTCCAGTGTGTTTCCCATACTGCTGTAATGAACTTAACGCAGTATTTGGGCATTAAAGGTACTGTGATGGCTACTTCTGCTGCATGTGCATCTGCACTGCAGGCTATTGGTGCAGGGTGTGATCTTATTCGGCTGGGTAAGCAGGATGTTGTTCTGTGTGGTGGCGCTGAAGAGCTACATCCTACGGTGACAGGATCTTTTGATATTCTGTTTGCTACATCAACGCATTTTAATGATAAACCGGAGTCCGCATCTCGGCCGTTTGACCGTGATCGTGATGGGTTGGTATGTGGTGAAGGTAGCGGGATTATTGTGCTCGAAGAGTATGAACATGCTGTGGCGCGTGGTGCGCATATATATGCCGAACTGATAGGTTATGATACTTCTGGCAGTGGTGCGCATATTAGTCAGTCTGATAAAAGTTCTATGGTGCGCTGTCTGAAAAATGCACTTGCTGATGCGGATGTGCAACCCGAGGATGTTGATTATATAAGTGCACATGCAACAGCCACGATACATGGAGATGGACAAGAGGGGTCTGCAATTAAGGAGGTGTTTCCTGCCTCAGTGCCGGTAAATAGCTTGAAAGGGTATATTGGCCATACACTTGGTGCGTCAGGTGCCATTGAGCTGGCTGCAGTATTAAAGATGATGCAAAATAATTTAGTGTATCCTACACTTAACCTTGATACAGTTGCGGAAGAGTGTGAGGGAATCAATCATGTGCGGTCATTATTAAATAAAGAATTAAATATTGTTGTTAAAAACTGCTTTGCCTTTGGTGGCATTAATGCATCATTAGTTTGCCGGAAAATAAAATAGTGCCGCGACAAGTGTGGAAAGGAAAAAAATATGGATGAAATTATAAAGATGACGAACGAAGTGTTTGTTGATTCGTTTGAAATGGAAGAAGAACAGCTGACCGAAGATGCAACCATTTTTGATGATCTAGGCTTAGATAGTCTTGATATGGTTGATATGGTTGTTGCATTACAGAAAAAATTTAATGTCAAGATACGTGACGATGAACGAGTAAGGAACATTAGGACGCTGGGTGATGTTTATCGATATATAGAACTGTTGCGTGATGAGGGTGTCACTAGTGATACTTCTGCGTAATATTCTCTTTTATATTTTATTCCTTCTTTTTTCGGCGTTAGGTATACCGCTCTTTATGATTGTGTTTGTTCCCGTGCGGATCTTTTCTGAAAAACGGTTTTATCAGAAAATGCTACGTTATGGTATTATACTGTATGGTAAGATAATCATATTTATTTTAGGACGTATACTGGTTAAAATTGACTGTAGAGAAGAGTCGATAATAGAAACTCCCGTAATATATATTTTGAATCATCGTTCGTCATCAGATGCATTTTTGCTGGCAGGATTAACGGATGAAATAGTGCAGGTTGTTAATGTCTGGCCACTCAAATTACCTGTCTTGGGATATTTTGCCAATTTGGCTGGATACTTGAGTGTAAAAGAGATGGCGATGGATGAGTTTGCTTCGCGATGTGGTACGCTTCTGGATCAAGGGGTATCTGTTGCAGCATTTCCTGAAGGTACACGGTCAGGGACTAAGCAGATGGGGAAGTTTTATGGTCAGCCATTTAGGGCAGCAATGCAGGCTAAGGCTACTGTTGTGCCAGTGTGCATAATGGGTAATGAAGATAAGCCATCGCGTGGTTCATATATTATTCAGCCTGGGAAAATAAGGATAAGGCGTCTTAAGCCGATAATGTGGGATGAGTATAAAGATATGAATGCATTTGTGTTTAAGCGTTATGTATGGCGAATTATGGATGAGTACATGAAGGAAGTGGAGTAACTGCCTGCCGTAGAGCGGCGGTATGCATGGCGTATACTGTTTTTAAGGATAGATGATGAGAAATTTTGAAGAATATAGTGATATAGCATTTAGATCTAATGACGAGATTATGGCTATACAGCAAAAGCTGTTTTCAGAGCATCTGTCATACTGTATGGAATCTTCACCTTTTTATAAAAACCATCTACCATCAGTGTCGCTGGATGATATAGCACAACTGCCATTTACTGACAAACTTGATGTTGAGCAGTATAATCATTCTTTATTAGCGGTTCACCAGAATGAGGTAGTGGATATAGTTTTGTCCTCAGGAACAACAGGTGTAGCTACTAAAGTTATGTACACAGAGAATGATCTTGAGCGTATTGCTTACAACGAGAAAAAATCATTCTTGAGTTGTGGTATTAGTAACCTAGATGTTGTTCTGTTGACATGTACACTTGATCGCTGTTTTGTTGCTGGTTTAGCTTATTTTTCTGGGTTACGCGCACTGGGTGCTGCAACGATTAGGAATGGACATGGTACTATGCAGAGCCATGTTCATATTATTGATACTTTTAATCCAACTGTTATTGTTGGTGTCCCCTCGTTTGTTAAAAAGCTTGGTCTGTTCTTACGGTCTGGAGGTGTTAACCCAGCGTTGACTGCAGTTAAAAAAATAATCTGTATTGGCGAGCCATTACGCGATAAGAATATGGATATGTTAGCAGTAGCGAAGGATATTGAAGAGATATGGGGTGCTCGGGTATATTCTACATATGCATCATCAGAAGTTGTATCTACATTTTGTGAGTGTGAAGCGCAGTGTGGCGGGCATCTGCATCCAGATCTTGCGATTGTTGAAATTATTGATGATGACGGGGTAGTGCTGCCGGCAGGTGAAGTGGGAGAGGTTGTTGTGACCCCGTTGGCTGTTGAGGGTATGCCGCTTGTTAGGTTTAAAACAGGTGATATAAGTTTTTTGATGACTGAGCCTTGTTCTTGCGGCCGTAATACAC
>DAOVUR010000082.1 GCA_030632465.1 bacterium
CTATGTGATTTGCTTTTGAAAGAAGGTCATGAGGTTGTTGCTATTGATAACTTGATTACAGGTAATGTTGCAAATATTGAGCATCTGGCCAGTAATGATAAGTTTAAGTTTATTAAGCATGATGTTACTGAATATATCTATTTAGACGGTGATGTTGATTATATTTACCATTTTGCATCTCCAGCCAGTCCTATTGACTATCTGCAGCTTCCGATCCAGACTTTAAAGGTTGGCGCATTGGGAACACATAAGGTTCTTGGTTTAGCACGCGCTAAAGGTGCTCGTTTCACTATTGCATCAACCTCCGAAGTGTATGGTGATCCACTAGTTCATCCACAGGTAGAAGATTACTGGGGTAATGTTAATCCGGTAGGGCCGCGTGGTGTATATGATGAAGCTAAGCGCTTTGCAGAAGCAATGACAATGGCTTATCACCGTTATCATGGTGTTGACACTAAAATCGTTCGTATCTTTAATACTTATGGTCCACGTATGCGTGCAAAAGATGGGCGTGTAATTCCTGCCTTTGTTAATCAGGCTTTAAAGAATGAAGATATAACTGTTTTTGGTGAAGGTCAGCAGACTCGTAGCTTCTGTTTTGTTTCTGATCTATTAGCTGGAATCTATAAGCTGTCTTGCAGTTCAGAGACTGGGCCGATAAATATTGGTAATCCAATAGAGATGACAGTATTGCAGTTGGCTGACAAAATTATTGAACTTACTGGCAGCAAGTCAAAGATTATTCATGAACCACTACCTGTTGATGATCCGCAGGTTCGTCAGGCTGATATCACATTGGCTAAAAAGCTTCTTGATTGGGAGCCTGTAGTTAAACTTGATGATGGTATGGCTAAAGTTATTGAGTACTTTAAAGCAAGACTTTAGAGGCAGTGAATAGCGAATAACTAATAGTGAATAGTTGCGGTTATTTATTCAGCATAAAAAAAGTCCTATAAGTCGTAATGACCTATAGGACTTTTTGGTTTCTATGTTTTTAGTCTTCTTTGTTAGCTGTTTCTTCGGCTGGTGTAGTAGTTTCTTCTGTTGCAGGTATTTCTGCGCTTGCTTCAGCTGTTTCACCTTCGGCATCATCAGCGACTTCTGGCACTACATCATCTTCTGCAGCAACAACTGTTGCAGAGACTAGTTTGTCGCCATCGTTAAGCTTCACTAGGCGTACACCTTGTGTGGCTCTACCAATAACGGAGATGGATTTCACTGCCATCTTGATCATTATGCCGTTGGCTGTAATTAGCATCAGTGAATCATCTTCATGTGCAACATGTGCGCCAATAACTTTACCATTACGATCAGTTGTCTTTATGGCTATAATGCCGATACCACCACGCTTGGTGATGCGCCATTCGTCAAACGATGATCGTTTGCCATAACCGTGTTCTGTACAGACTAGATATGTAGAATCTTCGTCAATGATACTTAGGCTGTTTACTTTATCGCCTTCACGCAGTTTGATGCCGCGTACTCCACGAGTTACACGTCCTTGATCACGCAGTTGTGTTTCTTCGAAGCGGTTACTCATACCGTTTTCAGTTGCTAGTAGAAGTTGGTTGGAACCGTCAGTGAGTTTCACATCAAGTAGTTCGTCATCTTCATCGATGTTGATGGCTATAATACCGTCTTTACGAACATTGCTGTATTTTGAAAGGTTGGTTTTCTTGATAACGCCTTTACGTGTGGCTAGTATCATGAATTGTCCTTCATCGAATTCACGGATTGGAATAGTTGCAGCAATTTTTTCCTCATCACGAAGATTAAGCAGGTTGACAATAGCTTTTCCGCGAGCAGTTCTGCCTGCTTCTGGAATTTGGAATGCCATCTTCCAGTAAACGCGACCATCTTTAGTGAAGAACAGCATTTTATCATGCGTCTTTGCCATGAAGAGATGTTCAACAAAATCATCTTCCTTGGTTGTCATGCCCGAAACACCTTTACCACCGCGACGCTGTTCACGATAGGTGTCAACAGGTACACGTTTGATATATCCTTCATGACTAATGGTGATGATGCATGGTTCGTCAGCAATTAGATCCATGATGTTTACGTCGTCTTGAGAAACAGTTATCTCTGTTCTGCGCACATCGCCATAACGTTCTTTAAGCTCTGCTAACTCTTCTTTGATTAGCGCATATATTTTCTCATCATGTGCAAGCAAATCTATTAGATATGCGATATATGTGCATAGTTCGTTATACTCAGCTTCAACTTTTTCGCGTTCTAGACCAGTAAGCTGGTAGAGGCGCATTTCTAGAATTGCTTTAGCTTGTATTTCACTGAAAGCATATTTTGCTATAATAGCTATTCTGGCTTCATCACGATTTTTGGTGCCACGAATAAGTTTCACGATATCATCAAGGTTATCAAGTGCTTTCAATAATCCTTCGAGGATATGTTGACGAGCTTGAGCTTTATTCAGGTCAAACTGTATACGTCTAGTGACAACTTCGAATCTATGATCCACAAAATGCCCAAGAATCTCTTTCAGGTTCATTACTTTAGGCTGGCCATCAACAATGGCTAGCATGTTGGCGCCAAATGTTGTCTGTAGCTGTGTGTATTTGTAGAGGCTACTGATAATAACATCAGCCATAACGCCACGTTTAAGTTCAATTACTACACGAACTGGCTCTTTGGTGTTAGACTCATCACGTAAGGCGGAAATGCCTTCTATGGTCTTTTCATGAACTAGATGTGCGATATGCTCAACGAATTTAGCCTTATTGACCTGGTAAGGTAGTTCGGTAATGATGATTGTATCTTTACCGCTCTTCTCGTTAGGGATGATTTCGGCACGTCCGCGTACTCGCATCTGACCACGCCCTGTTTTGTACATGTCGTCGATAGGCTGTAGTCCGCAGATTATACCTTCGGTAGGGAAGTCTGGCCCTTTGATAAACTGCATCATGTCAGAAACCGTTGAACGCGGATTATCAATTAGGTGTGTCAGTCCATCTACTAGCTCGCCAAGGTTATGTGGCGGGATGTTTGTTGCCATACCAACAGCAATACCTGTCGATCCGTTTAGTAACAGGTTAGGGACCTTTGATGGTAGAACGAGTGGTTGTTCTAGTGATTCATCGTAGTTAGGTCCGAAATCGACAGTTTTCTTGTCAATATCAGCCAGTAGATCTTCAGCCATACGTTCCATGCGGATTTCTGTATAACGCATAGCAGCGGCTGAGTCACCATCACGTGAACCGAAGTTACCTTGACCGTCTACGAGAGGATAGCGCATGGAAAAGTCCTGTGCCATTCTTACGATAGTGTCATAGACAGCTGTATCGCCATGTGGATGGTACTTACCAATTACATCACCAACAACACGTGCAGACTTTTTGTATGCTGCAGTGTGTGTGTTGTTAAGTTCTTTCATGGCGAAAAGTACACGGCGATGAACAGGCTTAAGTCCATCACGCACATCTGGCAGTGCTCTGCCGACAATTACGCTCATGGAGTAATCGATATAAGAGTTACTCATTTCCAGTTCAATTGGAATATTGCTGATATTATCAGGCATGACTTCTTCAGGTGTTACATTTTCAGGCGTAACATCTTCAGGCTTTTTATCTTCTGGGGTTTTGTTTTCCATAATTATTAAATATCCAAGTTGGCGTTAAGAGCATTTTTCTGAATGAATTCACGACGAGGTGCTACTTCGTCACCCATCAGTACGGTAAACATGTCATCGGCTTTTACGGCATCATCAAGTACTACCTTGAGTAGTTTGCGCGTTTCCGGGTTCATTGTTGTTTCGTATAGCTGATCAGGGTTCATTTCGCCCAAACCTTTAAAGCGCTGTATACGTCTTCCTTTTCTGCCTAGCTCTCTGATAGTTTCGAGAACTTCAGGTAGTGAGTGTATCTCTTTTGGTTCATCACCATTTAGTAATGTGCAAAAGGCTTTTTCTGAAGGTGTGTAGCATTCTGTTGTGAAGCCGAGTTTATCAAGTTTAGCTACGATAGATTCAAGTTTTGCTGCAATATGAATTTCTACCCAGCTGATTGACGTTTCTGGTTTGCTGTCAGACTCTGTTACTTCATCAACAACTTCCACGTCGTGACCGGTTGTTTGTTCTGCTTCTTCTTGCAGTGCACAAAGCTCTTGATCGGTATAGACGTATTGTTTGTTGATGTCAGTTTCAGTTTCCACTGTTACTAGGTAACGAGGGAATTTGCCGTTTTCGCTGTTGCGAGTTTTTAAGTATGTTGCAACATCAATACGGCGCCTTGTTAGAATCTGAATAACGGAATCTAGTTCGGTTAAGGTAGTCAGTAACTCCAGAAGTGTTTCATCTTCTAGTGATTTGTCATCATTAAGTTTTAATGTGATACCTTGAGCACCTAAAGCCAAGAGACGTTCGGTTAGCTGTGGATCTGAATCAATATATTCTTCGTTCTTGCCTTTTGTAATCTTATATAGTGGTGGTTGTGCAAGATAAACATAACCGCTCTCGATTAGTTCCGGCATTTGGCGGTACAAGAATGTGAGGAGTAGGGTACGGATATGCGCACCATCCACATCAGCATCAGTCATGATAATGATTTTGTGATATCTGATTTTTTCTATATTGAAGTCGTCGTGTCCAATACCAGCACCAATAGCTGTTATCAGAGTTCTGATCTCTTTATTATTTAGAATTTTATCAAGACGCGCTTTCTCCACGTTAAGAACTTTTCCGCGAAGCGGCAGAATAGCCTGAATTTTACGGTTACGTCCCTGCTTGGCTGAACCACCCGCACTGTCACCTTCCACGATATATAGTTCGCACTTAGCTGGGTCACGCTCCGAACAATCGGCAAGCTTGCCCGGTAGTGCATTAGAATCAAGTGCACCTTTGCGTCTTGTTAGATCGCGCGCCTTACGAGCAGCAGCACGAGCGCGGGCAGCTACAAGGGCTTTGTCTATGATCAGTCTGGCAATCTTTGGTGTTTCTTCAAAGAATATTGCTAGTTGTTCATTCACAATTGATTCAACAATCCCCTGAACTTCGCTATTCCCCAGCTTTGTCTTCGTTTGCCCTTCAAATTGCGGATCAGGAACTTTAACGCTTACAATGGCAGTTAATCCTTCACGGATATCATCACCGCTCATGGAATCGCCATCATTCTTGAATATCTTATTTGCTTTTGCGTATGAGTTCACCGTACGGGTTAATGCAGAGCGGAATCCACTTAGATGTGTTCCACCTTCAATAGTATTGATGTTATTACAGAAACTATAGATATTTTCGCTATATGCATCTGTGTATTGCATTGCGATTTCTACTTCCACATCGTCCTTCGTTTTATCTATAGAGAAAACACTAGGCGTTGTTTCTGTTTTATTGCGATTAAGATAGAGCACAAATTCCTTGAGACCACCGTCAAACTTGAAAATTTCTTCTTGTTCGGTATTTTCATCTTTCAATATGATATTGATGCCCTTATTAAGAAAGGCAAGTTCACGTAAGCGTGTGGTTAAAATATCCCATTCGAATTTATCAGTAGAAAAGATAGTACTGTCTGGCTTGAACGTTATTTTTGTACCAGCATTCTGGGTTTTACCTATGACCTCTAACTTTGTGGTGGGATGCCCAGCCTCATAGCGTTGATGATGTATCTTTCCGTCACGGCGAACTTCCACTTCAAGCCATTCGCTAAGTCCGTTCACACATGATACACCAACACCATGTAATCCGCCGGATACTTTGTAGGAATCACTATCAAATTTACCACCAGCATGAAGGGTAGTTAGCACTACTTCAACAGCAGGTTTTCCTTCAGTGGCATGCATATCAACAGGGATACCACGTCCATTATCATTTACCGACAGTGAACCATCTGTATGTATGGTTACTTGGATTTTTGTACAGTATCCAGCTAATGCTTCATCGATACTATTATCTACAACTTCATATACACAATGGTGAAATCCTCGAACTGCAGTGTCCCCAATATACATAGCGGGACGTTTACGAACGGCCTCGATTCCTTCTAATACTGTGATGCTTGTAGCATCATAGCTGTGCTCAGTTTTCGGTTCTGACATATACCGTATTCCTCTCTAAATTCACAAAGAAATCACTATACCTTATAGTAGTCTGTTGAGCAAGCTTCTAGTTGTAAAAAATGAAGAAATATTAAGCAAAATCGCTGGTAGTCACTAACCGAAATTAAGTTGCGATTTTATGGTCCGAAAATGGTATGTAATGTGGCTTTTAAGCTGTGTGTTTGAGGCTTAGTTAGTGAGTTGAGTAACATGTATTTGCGGGAATAGAAGATAGTGGATTATGATTACGATTATGGGGGGTAATACGGTCTTTCTTGACATTTATGTGAAATAGGGGTAGGTATAAGCCTGCATTTTTGAGGTAGGTGAGTATTACGTGATATGTGATGCGGTTTCACCATGGTTTTATCGATATTATATATTATTTTAGGAGAAGGTTATGTTTAGTGCATCAGATTTACGTAAGGGATTGAAAATAGAGATCGACGGACAGCCTTATGTTATAACAGAATTTACATTTACTAAACCAGGTAAGGGGCAGGCTTTTTACAACTGTAAGATGCGTAATATGATTACTGGCACGACTACGACAAAGACTTACCGCTCTGTTGAGAAAATTGATAAACCGGCATTAGAACAGAAGGTTCTTACATATTCTTATAAGGATGCTGATCAGTTTGTTTTTATGAACGAGGATTATGAGCAGATCAATATTGATGAATCTGTCATGGGCGATGCTAAATATTTTCTGGTAGAGGATATTGAAGTTGAGATTCTTTTTCATAATGATAAGCCAATAGAAGTTATGCTTCCTAACTTTATCGTAAAAAAGATCACTTACACTGAACCTGGCGCTCGTGGCGATACAGCTACTAATGTGCAAAAACCTGCTTCAATTGATACTGGGTATGAACTTCAGGTGCCTATTTTTATCAATGAAGGTGAGCTGATCAAGATTGATACACGTACTGGTAAGTATGTTGAGAGAGCGTAGTAAAAAAATCAAAATGACGAAATACCCAAGTCATAAAAAATACTGCATAGCTTCATTTGGAAGCTAAATGTGCAATGATGACTAATCGTACTGATATCTTAAGGTTACGGAGCGATCTGCTAAGGGCTGTTCGTGATTTCTTCTATACTCACGACTACATAGAGGTTGAGACGCCGATACGTATTAAATATCCGGCCTTAGAGCTGCATATTGATGCTGAACCAGCTACTGACCATTATTTACGGACATCTCCTGAACTTTATATGAAGCGCATGTTGACTGAAGGTTTTGAGCGAATTTTTGAGTTAGGTGCTTGTTTTCGTCGTGGTGAGCGTGGTGCATTGCATAATCCTGAATATACAATGTTGGAATGGTA
Source organism: bacterium (assembly GCA_030632465.1). Taxonomy (GTDB): domain Bacteria; phylum Verrucomicrobiota; class Kiritimatiellia; order UBA8416; family CAMZLY01; genus CAMZLY01. Next base: position 7,377 of record DAOVUR010000082.1, read on the forward strand.
TCGTGTTGGCGCTGATTATCTTGGCGTTCTTGATGATACTAAGGAACTGCTCTGTTCTGTTACTGAGAAAGTCTTGGGTAGTTCGGCATTAAAATTTAATGGTGCCACTATTAATCTTGCAGGCGAGTGGGTGATATTTAATGTTAGAGATCTTTTTATTGAACATGCAGGCTGGGATCCTGTTGTTGATTTTGATGCTGATCGCTTTGATCTTGATCTGATCGAAAAAGTTGAACCAGCACTGCCGCTGGATGTACCTGTTGTCCTGAAAGATTTCCCCGCTCCTTTGGCTGCATTAGCGCGACTAAAACCTGATGATTCATCTGTTGCCGAACGTTGGGAGCTATATTTAGGTGGCATTGAGATTGCCAATGTTTATAGTGAGCTTACTGATGCAGACGAGCAACGGAGTCGCTTTGAGGAGTGTGCGGCAAAACGTGTGGCATTGGGTAAGGATGCATATATGATTGATGATGAGTTTTTGCGTGCTCTTGAAAAAGGTATGCCTGCGTGTGGTGGTGCTGCGTTAGGTATTGATCGTCTTGTTATGTTGTTGAGTGGTGTGAGTGAAATAATGGGAGTCAGAGCTTTTTAATGACAC
>DAOVUR010000217.1 GCA_030632465.1 bacterium
ATGTTGAAGACCAAGGATATCAAAAATTCGTATCCCCCATCACATCATCTGTTATACGAGATTTTACAGCAGGTGACCACGGGCTTGATTTTGGCGCTGGGACAGGCCCTGTAATATCAAAAATACTAAATGATAATAATTTCAGAATTGTGCAGTACGACCCCTTCTTTCACAACTACCCTGAGTTGCTATCAGAAAAATACAACTACATCGTATGTTGCGAAGTGATTGAACATTTCTATGACCCAAGAAAAGAATTCCAGCTACTTAGAAACCTACTACTACCGAACGGCAAGCTCTACTGCATGACTGATATATACGACCAAACTATAGACTTCGAAAAGTGGTACTACAAAAATGATCCCACACACGTCTTCATCTATCACAAAAAAACAGTAGAGTGGATAAAAGACAAATTCGGGTTTTCCGACGTCACCATTAATGACCGCCTAATAACCTTTGCATAAGGAGAGCGCCCCCGATCCGCCTTCGGGCTTCGCCTTTACGGCGCGACATGGCAGATTCGTTGTGTTCCTCATTCGCTGCTCTAATCTTTTCAGTAGAGCGGCATCCTGTTCATCCTGCCTATCCATAAATTCATTCCCGGAAAGCGGATCTTTAAAAGAAAATCCCTATTTCGCAAATAGTTTTTTACCGGCAACCCAAGTCTCTACAATATCAATTTTGTAGTCGTTATCAGGACGCTTATAAACAGTAATAGATGCTTCTTTCCCTACTTCTATACCAAGCTTATCAGGAAGCCCCATTGCCTTGGCGGCCTGTATACTACCCAGCCTCCAACCTTGAGCGTGAGATAAATCGGTTAAATTAACAACCTGCTCAACACACTCACGAAGATTACTTGAACTTCCTGCAAGGTTTGGTGTTCCTGTTGCAACTAGCCTACCATTTGGCAGTTTTTCTACATCACCATAAATCCCCGCAGGCATACCACCCAACCCAACACAATCAGAGGTGATAACCGAACGTTCCAATCCTTTTGCATGTATCATCGCAGTCATACACTCCGACGGTAGATGCTGACCATCAGAAATAAATGCAGCATAAGTTTTACGTGCTGCCAACTGGTACCAGATATAGTTATTATGACGCTGAATCATATCATGCGCACCATTACCAAGATGAGTACTCAGGCTTACGCCAGCTTCTACTGCTTTATTCATAGATTCACGATCAAGGTCAGAGTGACCAATAGAGACAATAACACCAGCCTCAACACACTTCTTAATAAAATCAATATTACCGTCAACCTCAGGTGCAAGCGTAACATATCGTATTCTGCCACCACTTGCTGTTTGATACTGAGTAAACTCATCCCAAGAGCCTGGACGTACGCACTCTAATGGGTGTACGCCGCGCGGTCCATTCACTTTAGATATATACGGGCCTTCCAGATGAAGACCTGGAATAGATTTTTCCAACTCAGGGTCAGCATCCAACTCTTTACCTATAGCAGTAAAGATTTCCAACAATGCCTCATGATGATTTGTAATAACTGTAGGGATCCATAAGCCTACACCCTGCTCAAGGAACATACCACTTATTTTAGCTAATGCGCCACTCTCAGGATCAGTCATATCCCAACACGAGACACCACCATAGCCATTAACCTGAATATCAAACAAGGTAGGTCCAATATATAGGTCAGTTTCCGTACTACTAGGAGTAACCGCAACTATTTTTTCACCATCAATAGCTATCTCGAATACACCATCAAGTAGCGGTACATTTGCTGTAATCTTTGTCATCTATAACCTTCTTATTTGTAATTTATTCACAGGATTATCACATCCCTTTTTTATTCCGCAGAAAACAATTTTCGCCCAGCTACCCAAGTTTCAACAACATCAATTTTATAGTCATTATCAGGGCGGCGATAAACTGTAACAGATGCTTCTTTACCTACTTCGATCCCCAATTTATCCGGTAAACCCATAGCCTTTGCAGCCTGTATACTACCTAGTTTCCAACCTTGAGCATGTGTAAGATCGGTAAGATTAACAACCTGTTCCACACACTCACGTAAATTACTTGAGCTTCCTGATAAGTTCGGCGTACCTGTCGCAACAAGGCGACCATTTGGTAGTTTTTCTACACATCCATATACTCCCGCCGGCATACCACCCAGCTTACAGCAATCGGAAGCAACCACAGAACGTTCTAATCCTTTGGCATGTATCATGGATAATAAACACTCCGATGGTAGATGCTGTCCATCAGAAACAAACGCTGCATAAGTATCACGTGACGCCAACTGACACCAAATATAATTATGATGGCGCTGTATCATGTCATGCGCACCATTACCAAGATGCGTACTTAAAGTTGCGCCAGCTGCTACTGCCTGCTCCATCGATTCACTATCAAGATCAGTATGCCCCAGAGCAACAACAACACCTGCTTCCACACACTTCTTAATGAAATCAATATTACCATCCACTTCAGGAGCCAATGTAATGTACTTTATTCTACCACCACTTGCTTCTTGATATTGAACAAACTCATCCCAGCTAGCTGGACGAACACACGCAAGATTATGTACTCCGCGCGGGCCATCCATTTTCGAAATATATGGCCCTTCCAAATGAAGACCTGGAATCGACTTCTCTAACGACGGATCAGCATCCAGTTCATCTCTTAACTTACTGAAAATATCCAGTAATTCTTCATGAGTATTGGTTGTAACCGTTGGTATCCATAACCCCACACCCTGCGCAACAAAGATATCTCTTATTTTAGATAAAGGGGCAGTATCACCCTCTGCCACCTTACAACAAGATACACCACCATAACCGTTAACTTGAATATCAAACAGTGTGGGGCCAGCATACAGATCAGTTTTGACACTACTCGGCGTAACCGATACTATCTTTTCACCATCAATAATAATATCGAATACACCGTCAAGTAACGGCACATTTGCGGTAATCGTTGCCATTCAAGTATTCCTAAATTATACTAATGACGCATGAGCATTGTCACCATACGTAATACGAGCCATCTGCCCATTATTAAGAATAGATAAGCGCGCAGCTTCCATTACTAACTCATTTGAGCTACTATTTGCAGGTGTTGCAATAATACGCTTCTCATCAACTTCCTTGATCATCTCCTGACGCTTTGCAAGTGAAGCCGCTTCATCCAGACCGTCAACTTCATTTTCAATACGAGCAGCCATAATCAATGTGGCAACTACAGATTCATAACCGTACCCTATTGGCTGATACCCTTCACCTTCCCATGGAACTAGACGATAGAAGTCAGGATTAACATAGTTAAAAGTACTACCGGAACAACCAATACCATTCAAGTAACTGTGCGAAACACCACGGAACTGATCATTATGCTTGATCATCCCCGTCTTGCCCTCACCTTCACAATACATCGTCAAGCACTGTTCATTGCTACCAGCACCATCATCAGGATAGCCCAAACCATCTGTTACAGAAAGAATACTTCCGTTTTCGTAGATCACGCGACCATTAGCCCACATGTAACCTTCATTACCATTAGGGAACTTACCTTTAACGCCAGAAACACTTACTTCTACTGGCTTTAGTCCTGTAATAAACTGAACCAAATCAACATAGTGACAGCCAACATATACAAATGGGTCAGTACGATCTGCAGTGAACCAGTTCTGAAAATTAGATGAACGATAGAAATAAGGCTCAATCATCTTAGCCTCACCCATCACAAACTCACCAAAATTACCAAGCTCATAATTACGACGTGCCATCAATGAACGACG
>DAOVUR010000180.1 GCA_030632465.1 bacterium
ACCATTAGGTTTAACCACAAAATCACTATTGAGTGCACTTATATCTGGTCGTAACGGACTGCTACTACCCTTCACCTGTATCTGGAACCCAACAGGTTCACCAACATAGGCTTCCTGTGCTTCAAGTACAGCCTGCACCGATACCTGCTGCGCAAATGCCGAAACAGCACACAGTAACGTCGACACAACTGTCGTATATAAAATTTTCCATCTAATATTCATTATTTGCTGTTCACTACTTTCCAACGCCGTAGGCACAATAGCTATTCACTATTAGTTATGCACTATTCACTAAAACTACTACCAATCTTTATCCACCTTCTGCCAGTCGGCTTGCTTAACACGCCTTATCTTGGCATTCTCTTTTTCTTCTTTTATTATATCTTTTGCCTCATCTAAGAGAGGCGTGAATTCTTGTTCGGATTCCTGATCTGACTCTTCAGGCTTTCCTTCTTCCGGTTGCCCCTGCTTCTGATCCTGCTTTTCCTCTTGTTTCTGCTCAGACTTTTCATCCGGGATATCCTGTTTCTGCTGCTGTTGTTCCTGATCCTTCTTCTCTTGTTTCTTCTGGTCATCACCCAAAGCTTTAAGCGCTTTTTCTAAATCATCAACAGCTTTCTCCTGATTCTTCTCTGCCCCCTTACCGTCCCCTTTATCAAGTTTCTCTGCCGCCTTTTTCTGTTCTTCACTAGCATTATCGAGATGTTTAGCTGCCTCATCTAACTTAGGTTTCTGATCTTTCTGCGTAGCAGATTGTTGTTGCGACTGCTGTTTTGCCTGATCAGCCATATCCTTGCTCTTATCAGACATCTGCTTCTGTTTTCCCGACTGTTCTTTCTCTTTAGACTGCTGCTTCTGCTTGTCACTCTCACTCTGTTGCGGCTTGGAATTCTCTTTATTATCTTTTAATGCATCTTTTTGTTCATCAATCATCTTCTTAAGCTCTTTGGCCATATCCTGCTGTTGTTGCTGTTGTTCCTTGCGTCTTTTAATCTCTTCCATCACAGCCATCATACGCATTCGAACACCTTCAATATTCTCTGCAGCCGCCTTTAACTCTGGATCTAATCTATAAGCATCTCGAAAATGTCCAACACTATCAGCATATACACCAAGCGCTTTCTCGGGATCAGCTACCTGCTGGGCTTCAGCCAGCTCAAACTGACAATTCCCCATATTAAATTTACTACGTGACTCCAGCCAACTATCTGTACTTTTTAATGATGCACTATCAAAGGAATCAAAGGCATTTGTGAAATCACCTTGTCTGTAATAGTTTGCGCCCTTGTTAAAGAGTATCCTCGACTGGTCGTCAACAAGTTCGGCGGCCTGATTATACATACTTAACGCATCTGAATGATTACCAGCGCTATACTCCACATTTCCTTTATCAACCAGCTTCCTAGCAGATTCGGCATACAGGACAACACTGCTTATCTGAAACATGACAACAGAACAGATCGCCAAACTAACAACAACTCTTTTTCTACCCATTTTTGCGTTCATCGGTCATCCTTCATCGTTCTGACTTCCCGTCTCCTACCAACAACATCGCGACAAGTAGCACAAATGCTACGGCTAAAAATATCTGAAATTTCTCTTCATATCGATCAACAGTCAATGCTTCTAGATCTTTCTTATCTGCACTAGCAATTAGTTTGAAATAGACATCACCCAGATCAATTGTTCCGGTAGCAACATTAAGATACTTACCACCAGGAGTTACATTAACCATCTTGCGTAAGTTATCAGAATTCAGCTTAGCCCACACTTCTTCACCATTATACTTCAGAAATGTTCGCCGACCAGCAGCATCAACAACAGGTATTCTTCGCCCATTATGCTCGTCGCCAAGTCCGATCGCAATAATTCTAACACCAGCATCTGCCGCATTCTGAGCTGCATCTACAGGAAAACTATCTTGATCTTCACCATCAGTTATCAGTATCAAATCTTTATGCTGTTTTTCCTGATCATCAAACGCTTCATTCAATGCCTTACGAATCGCATCACCTATCATTGTTCCACCACGTGATACGCTATCCACAGAAACATCATTGATCATCATTCTAAAAAAACCATAATCAAGCGTAAGCGGACACTTAACAACTGATCCACCAGCAAAGACAACCAGCCCAACGCGATCCCCCTGCAAGCGCTCCACACAATCCATGATAGCCAACTTAGCACGTTCAAGACGATTAGGCACAAGATCATCAGCCAACATACTACGTGATACATCCAGCACAAACACAAGATCCCGACCACGGCGATGAATAGTTTGCGGCTTAACATTCCAAGCTGGGCGAGTTAATGCAAATATAACAAAGAGTAACGACAACAAACCCAATAACATTTTCACTCTGCGCCTAGTCTGACTTGCACTAATATTGATTCTAGGCAATAAGCCTGCCTCAATAAAAACCTCCAACATACGAGCTCTACTACGCCAGGCATAGATAAAAAACATTATCATCGCAGGTATCAGCCAGAGCAGATGCAGCATCATTAAGTTATTAAGTCTAATTTCCGTCATGGCAGCTTCCTGAATACTGTTTCTGCTAAAATAATTTCAAGGATGATCAGCAATAGTGCAAATAGCGCATACCGCACAAACTGCTCCTTATAATCCATAAATCTAACTGACTCTATCTCACTCTTCTCAAGCTCATCAATCTCAGCATATATTGATTGTAACGCTTTAGCGCTATCAGCACTGCGATATATGCCGCCCGTTTTCTTCGCAATCCTTTTCAGTGTTTCAGGATCGGCTGAGGAGCCACGCATAAACCCAAAGATTGGAGAGCCCGCACTACCAATACCAATGGCATACACCTTTATATCCCACTTTGCCGCCAACGCTGCTGCCGCCATAGGATCACGCTGCCCAGCATTATTAGCACCATCAGTAAGCAAAATAATAATCTTACTCTTTATCTGATAATCAGCATCAGCCTTGTCGCCCTTACCTGTCTGTAACGCCAAAGTATCTTCCGCTCTCTTCAGCCGTGCCGCAGCCAAAGCTAATGCATCACCCACAGATGTACCATCCTCACTTCTATCAGTTACTAACTTAATATTTTCCAGCAACGGCTCAAGCGCTCCATGCGCCAAAGTTAAAGGACAGATTGTGTCAGCATATCTTGCAAACGATATCATCCCCACAAGATCATTAGGCCGCCCAGGCAACCCACGTCCATCACCCAAGATAAAATCACGGAAGACATTTTTTACCACATCTAGGCGCGTCATCCGCTCCCCTTTATACTTCATCTCTTCCCGCATACTACCAGAACGATCAATAACAACTTCTATAGCAATACCCTTGTTGATATCACGTACACGTTCTGTCCCAACCTGTGGCCGTGCCAATGCAATAACTAACAGCAATAACGATAAAGCACGCAGTAACGGAAGAATAAACGACACCCTTTGACGCAACGACTTACCTGCCAGCACAGCATCATCAGTAGATGAGAACCGTACCGACCCAGCACGCCGCCTTCGCCATGGCCATAAGACAAATGGTATCAGCAACAATAAGATAAATGCTAATGGTGTGTTAAAATGCATAATATATTCCTTAATCTACTTCCGGCATCTGGAATCCGACCTCTAACCTCTGGCTTCCGATCTCCAGCTACTGACTTCCGACTTCAGTCCTCTGACCTCCATCTTCCGACTCCTGCTTCTCCATTGTTCCGATAACAAAAGCCTTACAGCTTTCAAACGTCTTAGAAATTTCTTCATCATCAGGATGCAACTCGGCAAACTTAACCAGATCGCAATGTTTCAAGAAAGTTCCTAATAGAGACTGGTACTTGGTGGGCAATCTACTGGACTCACCCAACGAAGTTAAGAATTCCTCTGTTGTCTGCTCTGGGGCACGAGCACCAAAGCGATCCTCAATATAAAGCCGCAATATGAAAGAGACTCGCTGATAAAAGATCTTTATCTTTCCATGCCCCGGCAAATCCTCGGCCGCCAAATTATCAAGAGCACGTAACGCTATCTCATACGGTGGCACTATTATGGCTTGCTGCTCCCTCACTACCGCGCTACGAATACGAATAAGAACAACAGCAACAGCAAAAACCACTACTAACAGAACAGCAACAGCCCACCACAGATAAAACATTACCGCATGCGGCAATCGAATAGGATTAACAATATCATGCACTTCAAAATTTTCACTATCTTCAGGCAGTAGTGATGTCACCAATATCTTAAATTCTTCCGTCTCCACCATACTGCGTTTATCCGCAGCCACACCTTTTTTGGCAAAATACACCTTAAGTGGCGGCACACTATAGCTACCAGCAAGAAAAGGCTCCAAAATATATGAACGACTAACCTGCACACGCCCATCATCCAAAAGCTCAGGTTGATCCGTACTAAATTCTACTACCGTAAACTTATCTAGCTTATTACTAAGTAGCGGCAGATCCACATCATAATCCACCCCCGCAGTAACAGTAACCCTTAATGTCAGTCT
>DAOVUR010000214.1 GCA_030632465.1 bacterium
AACAAGAATTCTTTTGCGCTCAAGCATAACAGCAAGAATATAGATCACACCTATATTAGGCTCGTCATCTTCCAACATTTTTCTAAGCAGTGATTCTGCCGTCTCTTTCTTGAGCGGTTCTTCTTTTGCCGGTAACGGAACAATAAAAATACCATGCCAAGTACTAAAAGCACTACTTTCAAGATCCTGTGCAACCCAGCAGTCAGAGCAGTAATCACCTCTAACATATCCCTCTTCAGTGAACATCAATGCCGAATAACAATCGTCCTGATCATTAAACTCTTTTTCACATGCCCGACAGCAGTGACCTCGCGATTTTATATTCCATTCTTGTGCCATGATTAAACCTTTTTTATCCCTTAAAACTGATAACTGAAGACCTAAAACCTAATACCTATATACCTAAAACCTAAAACTTAACACTTCTCTTACTCAATATTCTGAACCTGTTCCCTAATAGTTTCAAGCCCTGCTTTAAAACTGATAACTTCCTTGGAGACTCGTGTATCATTGCCCTTAGAGCCAATTGTATTTATTTCACGGAACATCTCTTGGCAAAGAAAATCCAACGCCCTACCAGTAGGTTTCGTTGCGCGCATAAGTCCGGCAACCTGTTTAAAATGACTATCAAGGCGTACTAACTCCTCAGTTATATCAGCGCGGTCAACAAACACAATCAATTCACGTGCAACTGCGGCCGTCAAATCTTCACCCTTAAGCCCAGCATCATCCAACCGCTGCTGAAGTCGCTTGCCATACTGTTTCGATACTGTTGGGGCAATCTTTTGCAATCTAGCCAGATTAACAGCAAGCTTATCGAAGCGCATCTTTAAATCAACCGCTAAAACTTCCCCTTCCACTTTACGCATAGCCACTAGTTCAGATAACGCCTTAACTAACGCCTTCCTCAACAACCCCCACACTCTATCAGTATTATCTGATACAGACTTATATTTGATAACATCCGGCAACCGTAACAGTGTCGACGCCTTTAGATCATCTGGCAACTTCAACTCTGCAGCAACCTTACGTAGCTCACGCAAGTAGACTTTCGATATATCTTTATCAACACTTATATCGCCGCCGCTCGACTGGCCAGAGGTGCTGATCTTAATTGAAACATTGAGATTGCCTCTATTGATCTTGCCCTGCACTACTTCACGTATCCGCGGTTCCAGCACAGACAAATTGCGCGGTAACGAGACACGAATATCCAACTGCTTACGATTAACCGAACCTAACTCAACTTCCACATTCATTCCGACGGATGATGCCGAACCGCAACCAAACCCTGTCATACTCTTTAAACTCATAATATTTCCTTTTAAATGGGCGAAAGTATTCGATAACTAAATTACGCCGTAGGCGCTCAATAACTATTCACTATTCACTATTAATTGTTCACTGCTTTCTATCTGTTGCGGTTTTCTTTAGGTATGCTTCCATAAACCGACTTATGTCACCATCTAACACACCTATTACATTTGAATAGTCACAACCTGTGCGATGATCCTTTACCATTGTATAAGGCTGCATCACATAAGAGCGAATCTGACTACCCCACGCAATTTCACCTTTCTTACCATAAAACTTCTCTAGATCCTTACGTTTCTGATCCATGTGGTACTCATAAATTTTCGCACGCAACAGCTTGGTAGCATAAGCACGATTCTTATGCTGCGATCGTTCCGACTGACACGCTACCACAATGCCTGTGGGTAAATGCGTCATACGTACCGCTGAGTCGGTCTTATTAATATGCTGGCCACCTGCACCACTAGCACGATAGGTATCAACCCGTAAATCAACATCAGGGATATCAATCTCTATATCATCATCAATTTCCGCAACCACATCCAGAGCTGCAAATGAAGTATGGCGGCGTTTATTGGAATCAAATGGGCTAATGCGAACTAAACGATGCACTCCACGCTCGGCCTTCATATAGCCATAAGCAAAATCACCACTCACTAAGAAAGTTACGCTTTTAATTCCAGCCTCATCACCAGCCTGAATTTCCACAACCGAGAGATCAAAACCATTACGTTCACAATAACGACGATACATCCTGAAAAGCATATCAGCCCAGTCGCACGACTCAGTACCACCGGCACCAGCATGTAAAGTTAGGTAAGCGTTATTACCATCAAGTTTACCGCTAAGTAGCGATTTAAGTTCAAGATCAGCAAAGAGAGAATCAGCTCTCGCCAACACCTCGGCAGCCTCATCCAAAGCACGCTCTTTCTGTCGTTCGTCATCTTCATCTTGAGCAATCTCAAGCATCATCTCAACTTCTTCGACAGTACCACAAAGCTCATGAAAAGGTTTCAGGATCGCACGCTGCTGATTCGTCTTGGCAATAATGACTCTTGCCGCATCGGGGTTATTCCAAAAATCAGGAGAAGCAGCCTGAGCCTCTAATGCGTCAAACTCTTTCTGGCGTACTTCAACGTCAAAGATACCCCCGTATCTCATCTAAACGTTGTCCAAACCCTTCTACACCATCTTTAATTTCATCAATAGTCATCATAACCCATTTCTTTTAATATTAAATCTGAATATGATAGTAACGCCAACCGCCTACAAAGAACAGCCTTAAAAATAGTGAATAGTGAATAACTAACAGTGAACAGTTATGGATATCCTTCTTTTTACTAGTAGATGACTTAACCTTCCGTGGCTCAAGCAATTCTCAGCTGTCCCGCTTCTTTTTAACGACAAACATTACACCACCAATTAGCGCATAAAGCAGTGTTACAGCAACATATAGAAAAGCCATTGTGCAACCATCTTCACGCGTACGCCCAACCTGCGTAAAGAATATCACATAACCAGCATCCCTAAAGCCTATCCCATAAATCGATGCCGGAATAGCTTCTAGCAAAGAGATCAGCGGCACAAACATACAGAAGTATATAAGTGGAATATTGTACCCTATTGTTGTAGAAAGCAGATACACAAAGAGAATAACTGTAAATTGGAAGACAAATGATACGCCCATAATCTTAGGAATCACACCCTTCTTTTCCTTATAAGCCGTCACTGAATCCAAAAATTGATCAATCATACTGCTGACCTTTGTGATTCTGTCTATGCGCGTAATCCTCAATCCCCAGCGTAAAAGCTTCTGGTTATATAAACTCCAGATCATGATAACAATAATCAGAAATATACCAAATGGCACAAACAACACCTTACTATCTTCCAGCAAACCACGCCCCACCAGCGGAAAGACAAACCCCATTATAGATAATGCGAAAAACCCAGATAGCCTATCAATAAATACCGATGCAAAAGTATGCACTGGCTTGGAGCTCTGTTTGGCAATATCAACAATACGGTAAGAGTCTCCACCAATATTAGATGGCATAAAAATATTGAAGAATGAGGCGATCATATAACTGCTCAATAAGTTTTTGAACGGAAGATGGATATCATCAGCCAATAATAATATTTTCCACTTTAACGTACTGATTACAGTGTTAAAGAAAAGAATACCGAACAATATCAACAGGAACACGCCATCAATATTAGCGACTAACGAAACAACATCACCAAGATTAATCTTACTGTACAGAAAAGCAACAAGCCCAACACTGATCAGTAACTTAATAGCAAAAGTGATTTTTTGTTTGTCCATAATTTAACCCTACTAGTAAAACAGCTTTCCATAGCGGTCCTCAATCAACACAGTAAAACAGCTTTCCATAGCTGTTCTTTAATCAACACAGTAAAACAGCTTTCCATAGCTGTTCTTTAATCAGCGTTGGAACGCCGATTTACTGACTTAATTTTCTTGGC